>CAZOSY010000092.1:0-9812 GCA_964582565.1 uncultured Bacteroidales bacterium
TTTTTATTTTTATTTTTAAAAGCATGTTTTACAGAATTTGATATTAATTCATTAATTATTAATCCGCAAGGGATGCCTACTTCTAAAGACAGATAAATATTACTCTTTTTAATCTCCAATGATATACTATCATTTACTCCGTAGGTTCTAAATAAATTACTTATTAAAGTTTTGATATAGTCATCAAAATCAATTTTATTCAAATTTTTTGTTTTATACAAATTTTCATGAACAAGAGCCATTGATTTAATTCTATCATGACTTTCTTCAAATAAGCGACGTATTTTAGCGTCTTTAATACTATGCGATTGCAGATTTAAAATACTTGAAATTACCTGCATATTATTTTTAACTCTGTGGTGAACTTCTTTAAAAAGTATTTCTTTTTCTTTGAGTGATTCTTTTAATTTTTCTTCTGCCTTTTGCCTGCTGTTTATTTCTTTTTTCAGCTTTAAATTACTTTCTTTGGCTAATTTAACCCGTATTTGTTCTTTTATTAATTTTCTTTCAGCCGACATATCTCTTAATATTATCTGAAATACTTTTTCACCATTATCATTAAACAATATGGGTTTTGTTTCTAACTTAATTATTTTTCCATTAAAAGGACTTTTTAAAGGAAATTCCATAAACGGAACTTTAATTCCGTTTTTTACTTTTCGTAATCTTTCTTTATTTATTTTCACATATTCAGGACTTTGTATCAACTCAACAGGATGTATTTTTTTAAATTCACTGGCTTTGGGGCAACCAAATATTTTAAAAAATGTTTGGTTAACATAAAGAAATTTTTCTCCATTATGAATAGCAATGCCATCAGATGATGATTCTATCAAACTTCTGTAGTTTTTTTCATTTTTTATAAGTAATTGCTCTGCTATCTTTCGTTTAGTAACATCGCTCATAAAATTTAACGTAGCAGGTCTGTTTTCCCATGTTATTAATACAGCATTTATTTCTACTATTAAAGTTTTCCCTTTTTGGTTAATTGCTTTAAAAGAGTAAACTTGCTTAAGTTTTTTTTCAATAAGTCTTAACTTATGTTGTTTAACAACTCTTTCTCTATCCTCAGGATGAATAAATTTTTTAAAAGGAATTTGCAGCACTTTCTTTTTTGAATAGCCCGACATTTTTAACAGTTGAAGGTTAAAAAATTTGAATACTCCATCCTGAAGTACAAAAATAGCTTCATTGGCATTTTCTAATATATTACGATATTTTTCTTCACTTTCATATCGCGACATCTCTGCCAATTTGCGTTCAGTAATATCATATATAACACCTTGTGTAAAAACAGGTCTTCCTAAATCATTACTTATATTTTGTATATATTGACGGACATATCTTATGCTTTTATCTTTTCTTATAATTCTATATTCATTTTCATAAGAAATATCTGGATAGATATTTATTTTTTTGGTATCTTCAAGAAGTTTAGGTAAATCATCAGGATGAATAATTTTATCCCAGGTTATTTTACCGGATACAAAGTCATGTTCTGTATATCCGGTGATATTTTTTATTTTCCCATGAAAAAACAATGGTTTAAAATGTAAATCTGAACGAAATGTTATTCCCGGAAAATTACTGACAAATGTTTTGTATTTTCCCTTAATTTCCTGTAATGCTTTACTTATTACATATTTTTCCGTAATATCATGAAATACTACTACAGCACCAATTATTTTACCATTTTCCCCTTTTATATTAGTAGCTTTATATGATATTTTATGCAGCAATCCCTCTTTAGATATTAATGATATATCAGATTTATCATTAATATCATCAATAGAAGTTTTAATTTTTTTACCTGTCTTATTATCAATAATATTAAATATTTTTTCAAAAGTTTGTTTTTTTGCCTGGTCAAATTTCCATGCACACAACTGTTCTGAAACAGGGTTCATACGTATGATTTTACCTTTATAATCTGTAACTATCACACCATCTTTAATGCTATTTAATATTATAATAAGTTCTTCCTTGCTTTTTTTAAATATATCTTCTAATCTATATTCCTTATCATCTGCTGATGACCCTATAATTCTAATTTCATTATTACCAACACTTTTGATAAGTAGAAGTAAAATGTTGGTATAAAAGTTTTCTCCTGATTTTTTTTTAGTTAATACTTTTGTTTTAATAGTTCCTTTTTCTATTAAAGGTCTTATTAAATTTTCCATAAAAAGTTTTTCCTGTTTATCAGGATAAATAAAAGATATATGTTTCCCTAATGCTTCTTTTTTTGAATATTTTAATAGCTTTTCTGCTCCTTTGTTCCAGTTTACTATATATCCTTTTATATCTGTAGATACTACAGGGTTATCAACTTTGTCAATAATCTGTGTCTCACTAAATTTTAGTTTAATGTTCTCTTTTTTAAGTTTTTGAACTTTCTTAATCAAATTGCTTTTGTCTGTTACCTTTTTATTCATATCAAAAAAGTTTATCTGAAAAATATGCTTTTTTATTTTACAAAAATAATAAATTAATTGTATAATATGACAAAAAAATAAAATATTTTTTTGTTAATGTATTATTAAAAGTAAAATTTTATAAATACTTTTATCTGTTTTGATACAGCATAGACCCATGATAATTTTATTTTGTTTTTTATTTTTCCCCAAAGATTAATTTTATCTGATGTGATATTGTTTTTATTCATTAAAATACCAAGAGAAGATTTTTCTTTAAAATAATTTTTATTAATGTTATCTGTTCTCCAGTTCTCGTTTGCCCAGTGAATAGCATACCAGTTATCAGGTATTTGTTTGCTTTTGGTTATAAGTTTTCGTATTGTTCTTAGGTTATCCTGATTTGATATATCAACTATATAATCAGATAGTTTTAATTTTTTAATATTATCATTTAATATTGTTAAGGGCTTATGCCAGTCAGTATTAAATTTATTTATGTTTTTATATGCTGATTCATAGCATAAGTGCATTAGCTGGCTTTTTTCAGGACATTTCATTATACTGCCAACAGCTGGTAATATATGGTGAGTTCTAAAAACATAAGGAGCTGAAAAGTCAAAATGTTTTAAACAGCATATATCCATATCAACCCACCATCCGCCATATTCATAAAGAAGTTTATATCTAAAAATATCAGAGAATCCTGCTAAACTTTCTTTTCCGTGGCCAAATTGATTTGTAAATTTATATCTAAATATTTTTTCTCCCGGCAATATCATATTAGCATCTTTCAGACAGACACCTTTTGGCATGTTGGTATTTATTTTGTCATAAACCCAGAGATGAAATTCGTGTCCATTATTAACAAAAGAGTTAATGGTTAAGAGTTCTATTTTAGACAAATAGTTTCCTATCCATAAACTATTGATAATTTTATTGTCATTCAGATGCATTATTTTAGTTTTTTGTTAAAATGTTTTCTATAAGATTCCATATATGCCATTCTTTTTTCCCAAATCCGTGATATACATGAACAAAATATGGATTAATATATGACTTAAAGTTATCTGTAGAAAACCCCAAATTTTTGTCGTAAAAAAGATTGTGATTATAGAAATCTGCTATAAAGTTAAATTCTTGTGGTAATCTTTTTTGATTTTGCAAGCCAAGTTTCCATGTTGTTGCTGCTAATGTTCCCTGGTCTCTTATTACCCATTTTTTGTCTGAAAATATTTCCATAGTAAAAAAGTGCCACATATCCATAAACTCAACAGAAGATTTATTAAACAGAAATACTCCTCCGTTCCAATGTTTCCAGTTATTTTTTTTTATCCTGACATTAAATTTCTTTTTGATATTCATAATCAAATGATTACATTTAGGTGTTACACATATATCTTTACCATTCTTGTCTGTCCAACGTTTATTTATTTTTTTTAATTTAAAATTGCTGTTTTTTTCAATATTTTTATAATAATTTAAAACATCATAATAAATAATATCATCTTTATTGTTAAGCCAGGTTCTGTTTGTTTTATCAAATTTAAATTTTTTATTTAACTTAAAATATTTTATTGGTAAAATATATGTCCATATATATTTTACGATTATATTAATATGTGCAACAGGTCTTTTTTTTATTGTATGTGCTATATTTGATAGTTCGTTCATTTCTGATTTTAATACAGGGTCTTTTATCTTATAGTTTGGGTCAAACTTTTTCTGAAGGTTATAAAATAGTTTTTGTTTTTCTAAATTATTTTTTAAACAGTTACAGTTTATCGCATAAGGGCTAAATTCATCAATAGCAGAGTGGTCAGAAGCAAATGTTACAGGTCCGTATTGATATTCAAATATTTTGTCAACATCTTTTCTTATTGCTATAACATCACTGTCTAAATAGCAATAATTATGATTTAGGTCAAGTATTTTATGTAATCTTGTTTTTATATATATACTTGCCTGATGATGATTAAACTTTAAAGGAGTTCTAATATCAATGATTTTATCATGATTAACAGGAATATTATTTCTTGTTAAGTCCGTAACTACTAAAATTTTATTTTTTGAAAAATGTTTAAGATATTTTAAAGAGAAATTAAGGGTCTTAATATGCTTATCATCTCCACAAACAACAAAAACAAAAATATTTTCTTTACTCATTTATAGTTAAAATATTTAAGAAATAATAAATACCCTAAAATTGTATATTTTTTTGGCAAATATAATTTATTGATGTAGAAAACACAAATCTGTATTAATAGTATTTTTCTTTAATTAAAATTAAAATTAGTATTAATTTTGTCCCGATTGCATAAGAGCAGTTTTTTTATACCAATACAACTTTGAAATGTCAAAAAATCTATCGGTATTATAAATTATTAACATCTCAAGAAATTGAAAATAAAGGAACTTATAGATTTATATAAAAATCAGGAACAAACAAAACTTATTTTTGAAAAACTTCAAAATAAAGGAACAAATCGTATTCAAATAAAAGGACTTGTTGGCTCAGCCAAAACGTTTGTTGCCGCATCTGTCTTTGACAGCACTTCTCTTACTCACATCTTTGTTTTATCAGATAAAGAAACAGCAGCTTATTTTTATAATGACCTTGAAAATCTGTTTGATGAGAGCTCTTTAAATTATAATAAAAAGAAAATTTTGTTTTATCCTGCATCGTATAAAAGATATTATGAACCTGACAAAACAGATAATACAAATGTCCTGTCACGGACAGAAATATTAAACAGAATTAATTCTGCACGAAAAAAACCTGCTATTATTACTTATCCTGAAGCTCTTATTGAAAAAAATATATCAAAAAAATATCTTAACAAAAACACATTAAAAATCAGAAAAGACCAAGATGTCTCTATTGATTTTATTACAGAGGCATTAATAAAAAATGATTTTGAATATACTGATTTTGTTGTAGAACCCGGACAATTCTCTGTTCGTGGAGGTATTGTTGATGTCTTTTCTTTTGCAAATGACTATCCTTACCGCATTGAATTTTTAGGGAATAAAATTGAATCTATACGTACATTTGATACAACTACTCAATTGTCTGTTAATAAATTTGCTTTTATAACAATAGTACCAAATATACAAAAAAAAACAATTCAAGGTCCAAGAGAATCCTTTCTGAACTTTATATCCGGTTCCTCTGTTGTTTGGTTTGATGACCTTATACTTATTGCTGATAAAATGAATAATGAATATAAAAAAAACATAGAAATATATTCAAAATCAGAAATATTAAATCAAAAAGATGTTATCATTAGCGAACTCTTTACTTCAGGTAAAGAATTTTTAAGAAAAATTACAAATTTTTCAACAATAGAATTTGGAAAACAGTTTTATTTTAAACCGGATATCATTATTAACCACAATATCAGTCCTCAACCATCTTTTAATAAAAATTTTAACCTTTTAATTAAAAATTTAAATGATAATTCTAAAAATAAAATCCAAAATGTTATAATCGCTGATTCACCTAAACAAATAGAACGTATTTATTCTGTTTTTGAAGATATTCAGGATTGTAATAAGGATTTTGGGAAAATTGATTTTACGACTCTTCACTTATCCTTATTTGAAGGTTTTGTTGATAAAGACCTGAAAATTGCCTGTTATACCGACCATCAGATATTTGAACGTTATCACAAGTTTAGATTAAGAGATAGTTTAAAAACCAAACAAGATTTAAACTTAAAAGAACTATATAATCTAAAAAAAGGAGATTATGTTACTCATATCAATTATGGAATTGGCAGATTTGACGGACTTGAAAAAATAAATAATAACGGAAAAGAACAGGAAGCCATACGACTGATATATAAAGATGGTGATATTTTATATGTAAATATACACTCTTTGCATAGAATTTCCAAATATGTGGGAAGAGATGGTGTAGCGCCCAAACTACATCGCCTTGGCTCTAATGCATGGAATAACCTAAAAAATAAAACAAAAAAAAGAGTAAAAGATATTGCAGCAGACCTTATAAAACTTTATGCTCAGCGAAAAGCATCCAAGGGCTTTAGTTTCTCTCCTGATACTTACTTACAGCACGAGATAGAAGCTTCTTTTATTTATCAGGATACTCCGGACCAATTAAAAACTACAGAAGATACAAAAAAAGATATGGAAAATGATTGTCCTATGGATCGTCTTATATGCGGAGATGTTGGATTTGGAAAAACAGAAATAGCCATAAGAGCAGCTTTTAAAGCTGTCTCTGACAGCAAACAGGTAGCCATACTCGCCCCTACAACCATTCTTACTTTGCAACATTATAATGTATTTAAAGAAAGATTGGAAAATTTTCCGTGTAATGTTGAATATATTAATAGATTTAAAAATGCAAAAGCACAAAAACAAATTATAAAAGATCTGGAAAATGGTAACATTGATATACTCATTGGAACTCACCGATTGTTAAGTAAAGATATTAATTTTAAAAATTTAGGATTACTAATAATTGATGAAGAACAAAAATTTGGTGTGGCTATGAAAGAAAAACTTAAACAACTTAAAGTCAATGTAGATACTCTTACATTAACCGCCACTCCCATACCGCGAACATTGCAGTTTTCCCTTATGGGTGCAAGAGACCTGTCTATTATTAACACTCCTCCACAAAACAGATATCCAATTCAGACAGAACTGCATACTTTTAATGAAAAAATAATCCATGATGCAATAATGTATGAAATTGAAAGAGGCGGACAGGTATTTTTTGTAAATAACAGGGTTCAGAATATACTTAAGGTAACGGAAATGATTCAAAAAATATGTCCTGATATAAAAATTTCTATAGGACATGGACAAATGGGAAATTATGAACTTGAAAAAAATATGCTCGGATTTATTAAGGGCGAATATGATGTATTAGTTGCTACTACTATAATTGAATCAGGGTTAGATATTTCTAATGTAAATACTATAATAATTAATAATGCACAAAATTTTGGACTTAGCGACCTTCATCAGCTAAGAGGAAGAGTAGGACGTTCAAATAAAAAAGCTTTTTGCTATCTGCTTTCTCCTCCTTTGTCAATATTAACCAATGAAGCACGTAAACGATTAAAAGCAATTGAAGAATTTACAGAACTTGGAAGCGGATTTAATATTGCTATGCGCGACCTGGATATAAGAGGTGCAGGAAATATGCTGGGTGGTGAACAAAGCGGTTTTATCTCTGATATAGGATTTGAAATGTATCAGAAGATACTTGACGAAGCTATAACAGAACTTAAAGAAGCCAGTTTTAAAAATTTATATAAAAAAGATGATATCCCAAAAGAGTTTATAAAAAACTGTCAATTCAAAACCGACCTTGAAATATTAATTCCCGATGATTACATAAGTAATATTACTGAAAGATTAAATTTATATAAAGAGTTAGATAATATTGAGAATGAAGAAAATCTGATAAATTTCCAAAATCATCTTACTGACCGTTTTGGAACTATTCCATACCAGACAAAAGATTTGATAAATACAATACGGCTACGATGGATGGGTAAAAAAACAGGTCTTGAAGAAATTGTACTAAGAGATAATAAATTAACAGGATACTTTATAAAAAATCAGGACTCTGATTATTATGAATCAAAAATTTTTACAAAAGTACTGGATTTTATTAAGGATAATCCAAAAATATGCAGAATGAAAGAAAATGACAGGTTAAGTATTACTTTTGATAATGTTTCTGAAGTTAATGATGCAATTAAAATATTAGGGTTTATGAAAAAATAACATGGTTCAAAGTATCAGGTTTCCAATTTTAAAGTTAAAAATTCATAAGAAGTATTTCATCGGGGTCATTTGGCTTTGCCGTTTACCCCGTGAACTAAGCGAAGTTTACCAAGTTAAATCATTTTTATTTAACATGGCGATTTCACGCTTGCCCCGTAGGTAGAGCGAAGCGACATCCTTTGGGGAACACATTTGAAAACAAATAATATTGTTAGTAAATCTTGATTTATCAGTATATTTCACCGAGGTCATTTGTTGTCATTAATAATTCGTAGGCATTTGAATTTCATAATTCATAATTCTTTTATCTTATCAAATTCACTATTCCTTTTCTCAAAACAGGTTCCTGATTTTCGTCAATGCCTTTTATAGAATAAATATAAGCTCCTTCTGACATCTCTTCTCCTGTGGTCTGTCTTGTTCCATTCCATCCGTCATAAAAATCTCTTGTATAAAATACCTGCTCTCCTGACCTGTCAAATATTATCATCTCAAAATCACTTAATATACTACCACGAACACGAAATACATCATTTTTTCCTGAACTGTTAGGAATAAATGAATTTGGAACAAATAAATTAGGATATAATACAGTAACAGTAACAGAATCTGTATTAATACATCCAAATATACCGGTAACATAAACATAATAAATTGTTGTGCTGTCAGGTGATGCAAAAGGATTCCATAACATAGGATTATCTAATCCTGTTTGTGGTGTCCATTCATAAATAACACCACCGGAAGCATTTAATTGTATAAAATCACCTTCAGTAATAACCACATCTTCTCCTGCATCAGCATTAGGCAAAGTATGAACAGTAACTAATACATTATCCGTAACAGTATCACAATTCTTATAATTTGCTTTAACAGTATATAATGTTGTTGTATCAGGACTGGCAAGAGGATTAGGTATAGAAGGATTGTTTAATCCAATAATTGGTGACCATACATAAGTTTGTCCCTCTATTAAAGCAGAGCCAATTTGTATAGTTTCACCAATACATATTTCAACATCATAACCTGCATCTGCTATTGCAGGATTCAACATGGTTACTACAACAAAATCTTCATCCTTACAACCGGTACTTATATCTGTAACAGTAACTGTATATATAGTAATATTAGCAACCGGACTTGCTATAGGATTTGATATTGCCGGATTATCCAATGTGCTGGAAGGAAACCAAACATAAGAATATCCGAGTATAGATGTGCTGCCTATTTGCACACTTCTGTTAGCACATATTGTTGTATCTAATCCTGCATCAACAAGAGAAAGTCCTTTTATTGTAATTGTATCAGTAAAAGTATTAATACATGAATTACTAAATATTTTCAATGTAACTGTTTTTGTTCCTTCATTATTATAAATAATTCCTGTTGGATTTTCTGCATTGGAAATATTAGGAACAGCTCCTTCACCGAAATCCCATATATAAGACCATTTTATTCCTGTAGATCCTGTATTAACAAAATTTATAGCAGAATTTACACAAACAGGTGCTGTTGATGTAAAACTTACTGTTGGCGTTTCATTGACAACAATATATTTTATAACTGTATCTTTACATAAAGTAACAGAATTTGTAACTATTAATGTAATCTTCTTATTCCCAAAACTTG
>CAZOSY010000093.1:0-9807 GCA_964582565.1 uncultured Bacteroidales bacterium
AACAAGTTCAGAATGACAAATAGACAAATATCTGCTTTTCGGAGTGGGTTCATAATTTAATTTAGCAATTTAACATTTTTTTTATTTTTTATTATAGTTTACTTTGTGTTGATTATAAGCAGAGCATACTTTGGTTTTATTGTTTATTTTAAAAGTTAATATTATTCCTGCAAAAGAGTACCAGTCCTTTGTTTTGGAATTTCCACGTTGTAGTCCTGTATTGCTCATTGTTTCATTAGGGTCTTTAATTGAGCGGTCTGCAAGTAAAGCAGAGACAGGAGTATTTTCACTGCTTAGTGTTGAAGGGTCAGCATATACAGTGCTAACATCATCAATATAGTCGGTAAAAGTTTTTCTTAATCCCCATTCAAGTCCAAAGGTTATATTTTTAGTAAGATTATATTTAGTTCCTATTCCAAAGGGGAAAGCAAATGTTGTAAGTGAATATGGATTAGGTGCATCAGAAATGGACGTTCCCTGTCCTTCAGTACCTAATGGTTTTAGTTTGTACCATTTGCCATTATATTCAGCTTTTGGATTAAAATTAAATAATGATACACCTGCAAATATATAAGGAGCAAAGCAATGTTCCATATCTCCGGGTATATAATCAAAAAAATTTAGTTCTAATTGTGTAGATATATCAAATATAGATGATTTAAAACTCAGGTTTCTTTTTTCATTAAATTTAATTTTAGCATCATTACCTTGTAAAGTGCCATAGTAAGTATTTATTTTAAAAGTAAATCGTGAATTTATGTTATATCTGTAAATTAATCCTGCGGCAGGTTTTGTAAGAGCAAAATGTTTATAAGGATTTAAGTCGCCTATATAGTAAGAGCCACCTAAGAATACGCCCAATTCTGATCGTTGAGAGAATACATAAGCAGAGCAAAATATAATAATTAATAATGATATACTTTTTTTCATCTGTTTATACCGTTGGATAGGCATCCTACGACATTTATATTTTCGTAATTGGTTTACCCCTTGAAATCCGCATTAGGCGGATATTTTACTGGGTAAATTATCAATTAGTTACATTTTTTAAAAATTTCAAAATATAGAAATTGAAAATTAAAAATTAGATTTTCTTCTGAATTTCAAGTTTACTCACAAAATTATTTATTTTCAAAGGTGTTCATGAGATAGCTTTGCTAAGTTCTAATTTCTTCCGTATAAGGCGGATTATGGAGGTTTCATTTAAGTATAATTATATTTTAGTAGAACATAGCTGAAATACCGCCTCTTGGTATTTTATAATATATAGAAATAATACCAAACATATAAGAGTCCTTATCTCTTGGGTCTCCGCGTTGTTGTCCTGGTGCTGTTACATTAGGTGAAAGGGTGGTATTCTTTGCAGGATTTGCAAAATATACAGATAAATCTCCTTTTTGCTTGAGTAGTTCATTTTTGTCAAAGTAAGTAATACTAACATCGTCGATATAGTCGGTAAATGTTTTTCTTACACCGTATTCAAGTCCGACAGACCATCTTTTATCTAAAGCAAATTTAACACCAATTCCTAAAGGTATGCATATTTGCAAAGGGGAATATTTTTCTCTTGTTTCCACTAATCCTTGTCCTTCGGTGCATAAAGGTCTAAGTGAATGCCATTTACCATCGCCACCTTCGCTTAAGTCCTTTGCTTTAGGGTTAAAATAAAACATTCCAAATCCTGCAAATATATAAGAGGTTGTTTTTACATTTTTTAATCCAAATACGCCTCTTTTTCTAAGATTATATCTATGTCCTTGTTTTTGTCTTATTATAGAGTATTCTAATTGACTTGATAGTTCAACAATAGGAGAGCGAAAGTGTAGATTTCTATTATTTCTGCAAGGTTCTTCTGTATATTTATCATCTCCTGACAGAAAAGCATAAGTTAAGTTAGTTTTTATATAAAATGCATTTGATAGTCCATAGAGATAAGCAATATTAATGCCCGGTCTTATAGCCCTGAAATTAAAATCTTTAATTCCATTAGTGCCTATATCATTAGCACCTCCTAATTCGCCCAAGAAATTAGTTAATACAGTACTAATTGATATTTCCTCAATGTGTGTTACTCTTTTTTTTCTCCTTCTCTGACCATAAGAATATTCAGAAGCAATTAATATTATTAATAAGATAATAAATACTTTTTTCATGTATTTATTTTAATTTGTGATTAAATTTAAATATGCAAAGATATTCAAATTTTTTAAATAGATAAAATTATTATAATATCTATTTAGTTATTAAAATTAAAAATTAAGTTATCAGTAGTAAAATAAGTAATATTTTTTACTAAAAAAAAAGATATAAGTTACAATTTTTATACTTTGATTTACAAATTTTTGAATAAATTTGTATTTAATTTCTTATATCTAATCCCCATAAAAGTTTATTTCTTATAGTTTCAAAGAAATTTTTATTTTTCATTCTAATCAGATTAAACTTAAAACTTTCTTTACTTACAACAAGTTCAGTAGAAGAGTCAATAGTTTCTGACCTGGAATCAAGGCATACTAAAATTTTTTTATTTTTTTCGTTTATTTTAAGTTTAATAATATTGTCGTCAGATATAACGATAGGTCGTACTGTTAAATTGTGTGATGCTATAGGAGTAATAATAAAGTTTTTTGATCCCGGGGTTATAATTGGTCCTCCACAGCTTAAAGAATATGCCGTAGATCCGGTTGGTGTTGCTATTATTAATCCGTCAGCCCGATATGAGTTAATAAGTTTATCATTAATATAAGCATTAATAACAATCATAGTTGAAAAATCTTTTTTGTGAATAACCAGCTCATTTAAAGCATAATTAGTATTGCCAAATAAATTATTATTTGTTTCAAGTTTTAATAAAGACCTTTTATCTAAATAAAAATTTTTGTGCATAATACTATTTATTGCAGATGTAATTTCTTCTTTTGAAATACTGGATAAGAATCCTAATCTTCCTGTATTTATTCCCAAAACAGGTATTCCTAAATCTTTTATTAATGTTATAGTTCTGAGCAATGTTCCATCTCCTCCAATACTAAACAAAAAATCAATATTATTATTTTTTATTTCTTCATGAGTATTGAAAAGAGAGATTTTAGAAGAAAAAGTTACTTTATTTTTAATAAGATTATAAAATGGTTCATAAACTATCATATCAGATTTAAAATGTTCAAGTTTTGTTATTAGCAGTTGTATATACTGTGAGGTCTCTTTGCTAAAAATTCTTCCATATAATGCAATTTTCATTTTTTTATATTTTTTGTATTTGGTTTACCACGTTAAATAATCAGGCAGTTGACTGATTGCTTCGTATTTCACGGGGTGAATTATTAATTAGTTACCATATTCAATGTTGCAAGTTCAAAACACAAAGTCCAAACTTTAAATTTCAAACTCTAAACTCTAAACTGTCTTTGGTCATGGATATTTCATATTTTTATGTTTTATGAGTTTATAAAATTATCTTTTTTAAATAGGTGATAAAAAATGTATAAAAATACCACTTTCTTTTGATTTGTTTATAGAATATTCTATTCTTAATATTTTGTCATAATAAGTAACAAAATCAAGTCCTATACCTGTGCCAAAGATAAACTGATTTGCTAAATTATTATTATATTGATAATGATTTTTATCATCAACATAAGCAGCATCTGCGAATAAATTCAAATATACAGCATAATGAATTTTACTAAATTTCTCAGATGGGATAAAATTAAATTCATAAACTTTTGTAGGTAATAGCTCATATTTCAGATTTGTTTTTAATAATCCAAAATTTTGTCCGTCAATAACATAATATTCATAAGCTCTCACAATATCTCTGCCATAGCCCAAACCTCTTTGCATAAAATATGGCTGTATATTCTTATCTATACTTGATATTTTTATATTTATCCCTGATGCAAAATATAATTTTTTATTTATCTTATAATATTTTCTTATAGAACTGTAGATATAAAATAAGTTTGTTTTTTCTTTATTTAAAATTCCCAAACCTTTTTTTGCTAATTCAATATTAAAATAATAACCTGTTAAAGGATATGCTCGGGAATCCCTGTAATCTTTTATATATTTATAATATAAAGAAAGATATTCTGTTTTTGTCTTGTTATCAAATGAATAATCTTTATTAAGAGTTAGCAGTGTGTCAGCAAATTTAAAATTATTATATTGTAATTTTAATATATGTTTGTTATGAATATGTTTTCTGTATATTAGTTTTAAAGAAGAACTGTATTTTTCCTGAGCATAATTTTTTGTATCTTTAAAATATTTAAGTTTGTTTTCAAAAGATGCATAATCAACTTCATGATTACGTCCGTAAGCAGTTTTAAAGCCAAGTCCTATAGTGTGTTTTTTATTTATATAAGGAATTTCGTATGTGATTCCATATCTTTCATCATATCCTAAACAGAAAAGAATTTTTAAGTTTTCTTTTCTGCCCCAAAAATTATATCTTACAAGGTATAAGCCATAATCTATCTTTGAAAAATCTTTTGTCTCCCACCAGGAGTTAAAATTTCTGTCAGAAAATTCAAATAAAGGAGTAGGCCAGGTGTACCAACGTTCAATGAGATTAATTTTGATATTAACTAAATTTAAACTGGCTATTGATGTATCTATTGTAGCAAAGTTGAATAACGAAGTATTTAACAAATTTTCTTTACTTTTTTTAATGATTTTACAAAAATCTTTGGAACTTATTGTGTCAGTTTTTTTAAACAATAGTTCACGATAAATAATATGTTCTTTAGTTACTTTATTTCCATTGATTTCTATTTTATTTATAATAAAATATTTTTTAACTTTGATTGTATCATTTTTTGTTGTGTTGAGATTAAAATTTGTAGAATTCTTAGCATAAAAATTTGTAGCAAGACAGTTTAAACTTAAAAATAATAATTGAAATATTATATATAATTTCATTATTTATATTTCACAGAGTGAATTTTTTATTAATGTTTTGTCTTTATAAAAAAAAATGTATAGATGATAAATCTTAAAACAAAGCAAGAATGGTTTGACTATGCGGAGTGCGGGATTTTATTGCACTTAATTTTCAATTTACTACTAAATTTTATTACTTGCATAATCTTTCAATTTAGCACCAAAACCCGCATTACGTATAGGTTTTGTTATATTCTGGTCTTTTCATTTATCTTTTTTTTGAATATCTAATATCAAACACTGATTAACGATTTTTGATTTATTTATGATTTTTGATTTTTCTGTGCAGTTTCAATACTTTTTACAAAAATTGAAATCAGTTCATTGTTTTCTTTTTTTGCTTTAATTATTTTATCCTCAGTTTTACATAATTTGCTTCGGTAAAAATTCTATCAATCGTTCTTCCCCGCCTGCCACCTATAAGCCTAAACATTGGCGGGTAGGTAAATCATATTTGTTCATACTTAACTTCTTAAATCATTATTCGTTAATCGGTATTCAATATTCAATTTTTTATTCTTCTCTATTTTTAACTTGAAGATAATTCTAATATACCAGAACCTTGTCTCTACTAAATATTCAAATAATTTATTAAAGAATCAAATCTGTCTTGCAAGCTATCCAAATAATTGCTTTCTGAATATGAAGCTTTTACAATATAATTATAACGATAGAATGTTTGTAGAATAGGATATATATCAATTTTATTAATTTTTATAGTTACTTCTAATTTTGTTGAGTCAGAATGAGGTGTTATATATAAACTTAGTATCTTGGCATCATTTGATTCAACAATTTGTGCTATTTCTGTCAGGTAATAATCATTGTTATTGAGTTCAAGTACAATAATACCCCCGGGATTTTGAATAACTAATATTTTTGAGATGCTTTGTAATAAATCATTTAATGTTATAATTCCAAGATATTTATTCTTATCATTTAAAACAGGAACAAGAGAAAGTTTTAATGAAACTGCAATTTTAATAATTTCATAAATATGTTGATGTTCATAAACAAATGCTGAAACCAAAGAAAGTTTATGGTTACCTATAGGTTCTTTTAGATTACCGGTATTATTAATGTCATTATCAGATATTAATCCCAAAAATTCTACATTGTTGACAATTGGCAAATGAGACACCTTACATTCTTCCATATAACTTATAGCATAAGAACCTGTATCTGATGTCTTAAGAGGAATAATTGAATTACATATTAAATCTTTAGCTATCATTTAATAATAAGATTAATGTAACTATTTAGGTAACAAAAGTTATTAACAATTTTTATAGATTAAATAGTTACAAATTAATAATAATAATAATTACTTACAAACATACTATTTTTTTAAATTTGCAAGTATTGTTTATATATTTATTTTTAATAAAAAAAATTATTATTATGACAAGATTAAGTGTAAACATAAATAAAATTGCAACTTTGCGCAATGCAAGGGGAGGTAATAATCCTGATGTGATAAAAACTGCTATTGATTGTGAAAGATTTGGAGCACAGGGAATAACAGTGCATCCCCGTCCGGATCAAAGGCACATCAAATATAAAGATGTTATTGATTTAAAACCGATTATAAAAACCGAATTTAATATTGAGGGTTATCCTTGTAAAAAATTTATTGACCTTGTACTTTCTGTCAGACCTTCTCAAGTAACTCTTGTCCCTGACCCTCCTGATGCTATAACTTCTAATGCCGGATGGGATATAGCCACCAATAAAACATTTTTAAAAAATATTATTTCAGATTTTAAAAAATATAATATAAGAACATCAATATTTGTTGATACTAATATTAAAAATATTAAATATGCACCTTATACAGGAACTGACAGGATAGAACTATATACAGAAAGCTATGCCGGAAATTTTTCCGTTAATAAAGAAAAAGCAATTAAACCTTTTATAAAAGCCGCAAAAGTTGCTTATGACGCAGGACTTGGAATTAATGCAGGACACGACCTTAACTTGGAAAATCTTAAATATTTTAAAAATAACATAAAAGGATTACTTGAAGTATCTATCGGACATGCTATTATATGTGATTCTTTATATTATGGACTTGAAAATACTATACAATTGTATCTAAGACAACTTGAATAAATTAAATATTTGCTTAGTATCTGCTATTATACTTTTTTAAATTCTTAATTAAATTTATATCGGCTGATTGTGATATAATGAAAAATAATACCAACTCGCTATCAAGATTGTCATTATATACATACAGTGCAATCTTAATAGGTTCTGGGAGAAACAAAAATCAGTCGGGTGAGAGACGATTGGGAAAAATAATAAACTAAAAAAACAAGCCCGGTGAGGCAGCAGATTAAAAAACATCAATAATAACAATTGTTTTCATCACATTAGTATAATGTTTGTCAGACAATAGTGAAAAAAAACAATAAAAAAAAATGGTTTTTAAAAAAAAGAAGTTGTATCTTTACAATTTACTTTTAAGAAACTTATATAGTTATTATACGTTTAATTAAGATTAAATACTGTTATTTGTCCAAAATTTAAAAGATAATATGATTTTATTTCAGAGAAAATATAAGAAATTTTTGTCTCATAAACTAATTCTGATATTTTTTATATCTTTTGTTTTAGCAAGTAAATTATCTGCACAATTGACACTTGGAATTACCGGACAGGATAATACTATTTGTGGGGGTTCACCATGTAGCTATGAAGGTCCCACAATTTTAATTAATGAAGTAATGCTTATGCCTGATAATTATGATGGTTGTATGTTTGGTACTTTTGGTGGAGGCGATTGCGAAGGGGAATGGATTGAATTGTATAACCCGAATGCGTGTAATTCAGTAGATATTTCTTGTTATTTTTTGGGTAATTGTGCTAAAGATGGATTCCCCAAATATGGTGCAGGATTTGCTCTTCCTGTGGGAACTATTGTTCCGCCATTAGGTTTTTGTATTGTCAGAGGAGCAAATGCACCAGCTGTTCCTCCTGGTCTGCTTGTATCAAATGGAGGAAATACAGTTGAAATTGTTGTTGAAGATTATCCTAGCAGGGTATGTCTTTCTGGAGGAAACAGGCTTTGGTTTCCAAATGCCGGTGGTTGGTTTGCTTTTTATGATGAAAATGGTGTTGCTCAGGATGCTATTAAATGGGGATCCCAGGCTGATATGAATTGTAATCCCTGTAATCCAGGTAATTGTTCTTTTGTAGGCACACTGGCAGAAGGAGATGATATTACAAATATAGCTAATATAAGTGGTGGTGTGCCTGTTTCCGAAAAAACATTCAGAAGAATTCCAGATGGTAGTGCGTGGGATGTAGGAGTTACTGCGCCTCCTACTTATGGCACATGTAATAGCACTTGTGCTACTCCTGTTGTATTTACATGTGATGGAGAAGCAACTGTAACTGTTCTTACAGGAACCCCATCTTATAACTATATCTGGGATAATGGCCAAATTGTACAAACCGCAACAGGTCTTTGTGCAGGACAACATTGCGTTACAGTTACTGATGCAAACGAATCTAATTCAATTTGTATATATATCAATGAACCACCACCACCAGTTGTTAATCTCAATGATACAGCCATTTGTTCTGGTAATAGCGTAATTTTAGATGCTGAAAATCCTGGATCTGTTTATGAATGGAATACAGGAGGTACAACCCAGACAATTACCATATCTCTAGCCGGCAATTATTCAGTTACCGTTACCGATATAAATAACTGTATCGGTAGCGACTCCATGATAGCAACAATTTATCCAAATCCAGTGGCAGATGCAGGTTCATATCAGAATATATGTAATGGAGATAGTATAATGATAGGTGGTAGTCCCACAGCAAGTGGCGGCACATCATCATATACATACTTATGGAGTCCATTAGCCGGTTTAAGCTCATCAACAGTTTCCAACCCGTATGCTAAACCAGTAGTAGCAACAACATATACAGTAACAATAACAGATTCTAATGGATGCACAGATACAGATGATGTAGTAGTATCAATTTATCCAAATCCAAACGCAGATGCAAAATCAGATACAACAATATGTAATGGAGAATGCGTAACACTATTTGCAAGTGGTGCAGGTATTGGCGGAAGTTATTTATGGAGTACAAGCGAAATAACAGATTCAATAACAGTGTGTCCAGTAGTAACAACGACATATACATTAACAGCAATAGATTCCAATGGATGTACAGATGTAGATAGTGTAGAGGTATCTATTTATCCAAGCCCTGTAGCCGATGCAGGGAATGATACATCAGTATGTGATGGTTCAGGTATAATATTAACAGCAAGTGGAGGAACATCATATAATTGGAATACAGGAGATGCAACAGCATCTATAACAGTAAGTCCTGTAGTTGTTACGACATATACAGTAACAGTAACAGATGATGGTAATGGTTGTACAGATGTAGATAGTGTAGTAGTAATAATCAATCCATTGCCTGTATCAGATTTTAGTTATACAGAAGTATGCTTAAATGATACAACATATTTTACAGATATTTCTAATGGCTCAGGGTCTCCAATAGTTTTGTGGGATTGGGATTTTGGCAATGGCAATACCTCAACAAATCAAAATCCTTCTAATCTTTATTTGTTTTCAGGAAATTATAATGTTTCATTAATTATAGCTAATGCCAATGGATGCAGAGATACAATAACAAAGAACGTGATTGTTGATTCATTGCCTGTTGCAGGATTTGTTGCAGATACTGTTTGTTTGGGCTATCAGACAAGTTTTACAGATACATCATTAAGTTTTGGCAGTGCTAATATTTTATGGGATTGGGATTTTGGCGATGGCAATACCTCAACAGAGCAAAATCCTTTTAATTTATATTTAACACCTGGCT
>CAZOSY010000094.1:0-9745 GCA_964582565.1 uncultured Bacteroidales bacterium
GTGGCTGTAAAGGTTACACTTGTGCCTTCACATATTGGATTTGCTGATTCTAAAACACTTACACTTACAGGCAGATTTGCATTTACTGTCATTATTATATTATCAGAAGTATCAGGATTGCCTGTTGTACAAGTTAATGATGATGTTAATATACAGGTTACTGTATCTTCATCTGCTAATGTAGAACTTGAATAAACCGGATTGTCAGCACCTACACTTGTTCCGTTAATTCTCCATTGATATGATGGTGTTATACCGCCATTTGTTGGTGTGGCTGTAAAGGTTACACTTGTGCCTTCACATATTGGATTTGCTGATTCTAAAATACTTACACTTACAGGCAGATTTGCATTTACTGTCATATAATTAATCATTGTAGTATCATCATTACCATAAGCATTAGTATCTGATAAATAAACATTGTATGTTCC
Organism: uncultured Bacteroidales bacterium; assembly: GCA_964582565.1. GTDB lineage: Bacteria > Bacteroidota > Bacteroidia > Bacteroidales > CAZZDX01 > CAZZDX01. The sequence continues at coordinate 432 of CAZOSY010000094.1, forward strand.
GGCAGTATTATAAATAATATTAGCAGGATTTTGATTTGTTGAACTGTCTGGTATTCCGCCTGTGAAAGTCCATGACCAGCCAGTAGGAACATTGGTTGAATTATCAGTAAAGTTTACTGTATCTCCTTCACAAATATTTGTACTATCAGCAGTAAAATCAGCAACCGGAGGAGAAGAAGCAGGATTTACTGTAATAGCATAAAAGTATGATTCTGTGCCATTACCACAACTATTAGTTCCATGAACAGTCATATTTCCTGATTCAGCAGAACCTGAAAAATTAACAGTAATAGAATTTGTATTTGCACCTGTTGCAATTGAAGCGCCAACAGGTAAAGTCCAGTCATAGCCGGCGACACCTGAAATAACAGGGACAGAATATGCAACTCCATTTTGTCCCTGTGTTACAAGCTGAGTGCCTGTAATTGTTGCTGCATCATTAGGAAGAGAATTTACAGTTATAAGAAAATCAGATGATACAGTGCCATTACTACAGTTATTTACACCGTAAACTGCAATAGTATCTGATGTGGCATCATTAGCAAAATTAAGTGTAATAGAGTTTGTATAAACTCCTGAACCAATGGTGTATCCACTTGGACCTGTCCATATATAATCTGTAGCATTAGTAATAACAGGCACAGAAAAGGCAACACCGGTTTGACCCTGACAAACAGGTAAAGTCCCTGTAATTGAACCGGCAGCACCGGCATTGTTACAGGGAACAGATACAACAATAATATCATCAATATAAGATATTTTACTGTCAAGTATTGCAGCACCGCCAATAGAAATATTAGAAGTCATAATCCATCTAAGATAAACAGATGTTTCATTATCACATTCAGAAGGTAAAGCTACCTGGTCTAAAGTGCCTGATGCACCGCCATCTAATACTGCACATGTAACATTAGCACCTGTAACATCTGTCCATGTTCCTCCTGCTCCTACTTTATATTGAAGTTTAAAATCTCTTGGAGATCGAGTAGCACTACCCCATTGTTTAGAAGAAACGGTTAAATTACTATAACCGGTTGTCAGGAACTCACATTCCCACCATTTTGTACCACTACCGGTAGCCCATGTATCTGCATCACCTGCATCTACCCAATCATTAATAGCAGCACCAACTACTGACATTGTTTTTACATTAATATTACCTGTAATTCCACCATCGGCGATATTATCTGAATCTGCGAAATCCCAGCTCACTATTGTACTTCCAGTACCAAGAACATTAATGTAATTATATTTTGTTAAGGTATCAGAGCCATTTCCATTTGTAGCTATTAACTTAACGTCATACATTCCTGATGAAGCATAAGAAATAGTTGCAGGATTTTGAACATCATCTGTACCTGGAGAGGCACCGGAAAAAGTCCAATCCCATGCACTAGGCGGGTTGCCTCCAGTTGATTGGTCGGTAAAATTAGTAGAGCCACCTAGTGATAATTCTGTTCCATCAGCAAAGAAATCCACGTGAGGAGGGTCGCCTGCAATATCAGCACAATATACAGGTTCAATCCAAAGCGAAGATTTTCTTCCCCACAAATCAGCAATAGTGGACCATTTACCATTATAAGTTGTATAAGCAGTGCTTGGATGGTTAGATCTGTCAGCTGCCATATATAAAGCAAAAGTATCATTACTTGCAACATATTCGTATTGAAAGCCAACAAAGAAAGAGCCGGAAACAGAGACCGGTGCAAAGTCAATTGAATTAATATATCCTGCATCAAAACTACTAACTAACATAGGTGTAGAAGAGTATAAAACCACACTTGGAGTATCAGCCGCTTCACTCCAGATTTTAAAAGTTACATGAGTATTACCCCCAACAATATCAGTAACAGCAACAGCATAATCAACAGATTTTATTTTGGCAGTAAGAGTTCCTATATCATATCTTTCAGCATTATATTGCATATTATACCCATTATGTCCGGCAATATAGCCGCCACCACTAGCTCCATAATAAGTTACCTGGTCATCATCATATAAATTAGTTAATTGTGTGCAATTATTATAAACGTGAATATAGCCGGTTTTTGTTTCAATAGTATATCCGTTACTGTTTGTAGATTTGAGAGTAACAGTATATGTTCCTTCATTATTATATGTTATACCTGTAGGATTTTGAGCAGTAGAAGAAGAAGGAATTCCACCTTGAAAAGTCCATTCCCAGCTGGTAGCATAAGTAGTTTGTTCGGTAAAATCAACTGTTCCTCCTTCAAGAATATGTGTAGAAGTAGAAGCAGTAAAATCAGTAATTGGAGGAGTTGATCCAGCAGCAATACCTTCAATAAAAATGTCATCAATCATCCAGGCATAACCGCAACCTTCACTGCCACCGGCCATACCTGCTGGACTATAGAAATTAAATCTTATCCAAACTGTTGATTGTCCTGCTGCTGTGGCAGTAATATCTATACTTGCATGGTCAGGATTAGGGGTTTTCTCATCCGGATGCTGCTGAGAAAAAACGCCAAGAGTTTCATTAATATTATATTTTGTCCAATTTGTATTGTCGTCACTAACATATACAAAAGTACTATCGTAATATCTTGCATAGTATTGTTGAAAATTTAAAGTTACTTGTTCATAACCACTAAAATCTCCAATAGAGTTAGTTGTAGTAATATTTGAATTTTGATTACCACTACACAAATTATCAGAATCAAATAAAGCAAAGTTATTAGAAGCAGTGGTAGAAGCAATTGGACCTATAGAAAAGCCTCCTTGAGGTCCTGCGGTTCCGATTGTCCATAAATCACCGCTTGGTGGTCCTGTACTTTCGTCGGTTATTGTCCATGCAGAAGGATTAGAAAAGTCAGCCCACCATACTGTGTCACTAGGTCCGCCGGGCAGGACAGTAATATAATCAATTTTTTCTTCCGTGTCAGTACCATTGTCATTAGTAGCAGTTAAAGAGACATCAAAAGTTCCCTGATTATTATATTTGATATTAGAAGGATTTTGTATAGTAGCAGAAGCAGGATTTCCGCCGGAGAAATTCCATGTCCATGATACAGGATTATTAGGAGTTAAGTCAATAAAATCAACACTGTCGCCTCTATAAATAGTTGTAGGTGAACCGGTAAAATTAGGTTTTCCTGTATAAATATCCACTCCATCCAAAGAAGTAGCACCAGTGGTTGTTGGGTCTAACCAAGGTTTAAGACGATCAGCATCAGCAGTACCATTTTGGTCCCAGTGGTACCAGAATTTACCATATAAATTATCTCCATTGGGACTTGCACAGCTTGAGTTACCACCTGTCAGTGTTCCAACTACTTTTTTATTCTGATTAAATAACGGAGAACCTGATGAGCCACCTTCAGTAACACCATGCTCTGTAACTGTTTCAACAAAAATAACATCCCAATGGCCACCAGTAGCACCTTCTGTTCCATTCCAAGTAGAAGATACAGCAGGTGAAGTAAAAGTAGAGATTTTTTTGCAATCACCAGCAGGATGATGAATACCAACGCCACTTGTAGCAGCAGTAATTGTTCTGTCCCATCCATTATAATAAGGTTCCCAGGTTAGGTCAATATCATTAGGAGTAGCACTTAATTCAACAAGTTGCATATCAGAGCCGCCTGAAATATCTCCTGATGCACGCATTGTGCAACCGGTAACAGAATTTGCTTCGCTGGCTGATCCTGACCCGCAACCGGATTTTTGATAATTAAAATAAAAAACCCAGGCATCTTTATCAGCTGCAGAAGCAACAGCCCCACAGTGAAAAGCAAGTAAGAAATAGTTTTTAAAATCCTGAGAAGTATTATTAACAAGAGAACCTGAACACCAATAATAGCTGGCGCCTTCTTTAAACAATAATCTTGCTACACCTCTTCCCTGGTCCTGCCAGTTATTACCTTCGGGACAATTAATATCAACTTCACAAAAATCAGATTCATCAATTTTTAAGCCATTTAAAGGGTGAACATATCTGTATGCATAACCAATTTCAGAAATACTTAAAACCGGTTTATCCTTTACATTTTCTGCTTTAAGTTGTATGCCTTTTGTTTTATATGTATTAGGAGCAACATATTCAATTGTTATTTCATCTCCATAAACAAGTTCTGTGGCAAATCTCCCGGTTTCTTTATTATTTATTTCAGTAAAAGCACCAATAACATGAGATTTGTCATGATTGTATAAAAACAATTTTGATTTTGGCGGTAAATAAAAATCATCAAAATAAAGATTTAATGCTTTAGCACCATCTGAACTTATTTTTAATCTCCAGATTTTTTTTCCATCAGGGAGTTCTATCCATGTTCCTGAATTTTCCATATTAAAACCGGCTTCAATTAAAACACCAACTCTTGGCGGAAGTCCAAGAGAGTCATTTATTTTATCTTCACTGGTTATTTGTTGCATATCGGGTTTTGGGAATTCTTTCTCTTCATATATATAAAATGCTTCACTAAATGATTTACTAACATTAATTAATGAAGAACTTTCATCTAAAATAAAGCTTGGAGGTGTTCCGCCCCGGCTAATTTGAGCATAAGAATTGTTATTAATTCCAAATAAAAAAACAAAAGCCAATAAAATCGGGTAAAAGTTTAAACTTTTCATATTAATCTCCTTTGTTTTTAATTTAATTTTTAAATATACAAATATAATACTTTTTTTTTAAAAGCAATTTTTTTTTAATAATTCTGTATCTTTAATTAAATTTAATGTCATTTTTCATCAGGCGATTGCCTGATTATTCCAAAAATCCGCCTAAGGCGGATGACGATACAAATTTAAAACTGTTTTTTTTAATTTCAACAGATTTTGATTTCAGATATTAGTTATGTCCAACTTTGTATTGCATTTTTTATAAATCCGACTAAAAGATAAACTCACAATTTTTTTATATAGAAGCCGTTTTTGTTAAAAAAACAATTTTTCCCGTTTCCTTTAATTTCGGTTTTGTTTTAAAAGTTTTTTTACTTTTACAAAATTCTTAAAAAATATATATGTCTGATATGTTGAATAATAAGCGATTGCATATTCTTCTTTTGGCAAAATGGTATCCTAATGATAATGACCCTCAACTGGGAGTTTTTATACAAAAGCATGCTAAAGCTATTGCTGAATATTGCAATGTGTCTGTATTATTTATAACATCATCAGATTTACTGTTTAATGATAAATTCATTGTTAAATCAGATAAAAAAAAATATTTATCAACAACAATTATATATTTTAAGCAATCTAGTTCAAACTTATATATAATAAAAAAGATTGTTAATATTATAAGGTATATAAAGTCTGTTTTTAAAGGATATAAAATAATATGTGAGCAAAAAAGCAAACCTGATTTAGTTCATTCAAATGTATTGTTGCGCACAGGTATAATTGCTTTATTTATATATTTTTTTAATAATATTCCTTATATAATTACAGAACACTGGTCAGGATTTATAAATTCAGAATTTGAAAATAAAAATTTCTTATATAAATATCTTACAAAATTAGTTGTTAAAAAAAGCAAAGCAGTAACTATTGTTTCAAAACAGCTTAGAGATGCTATGATAGTAAAAGGTCTAAAAAATCAATATTATGTAATTCCTAATGTGATTGAAGTTGAAAATTATAAAATAAAAACAGATAATAATACTGTAATTATTTTGACAGTTGCAGATTTAGTAGATAAGACAAAAAATATAAGTGGTATAATTAAGGCCATTTATGAAGTTAAAAATAAATATCCTGACATTGAATATCATATAATAGGTGATGGTATAGATAAAGATAATCTTAAAAAATTAGCAAAGGACTTAAATTTATATAATAAAACAGTATTTTTTCATGGAAGACAATCAAATGAATACGTTTTGGATTTTATGCAAAAAATTGATTTCTTTGTTTTAAACAGCAATTTAGAGACTTTTTCAGTTGTAACAGCAGAAGCACTGGCAAATGGTAAGCCCGTTGTTGCAACAAGATGTGGAGGACCTGAAACATTTGTAAATGATAAAACAGGAATACTTGTTGAACCAAAAAACCAAAAACAATTAGAAGATGCGATATTATATATGATTAAACATTATAAAAATTATAATCCTCAATATCTTTCTGATTCTATTAAAAAAGATTATAATAGTAAAATAATAGGGAAAAAGTTTTTTGATATTTATTTAAAAATTAAAAAATTAGATAAATTCTGACAACAGTTGTAAAGTATTATTAATTATTTTTTATAAATCCTTATTATTGTCAGCATCAACTAATTTATAAAGTTTATCTGCTCTTCTTACTAATGACGGAACAGGTATAGAACATTTATCTCCTTTAAGAGTTGTATTTACATTTTTTAAATCAACACGAATTTCCTTTACTTTTGTTTTAATCACACCTGTTGTTGGTCCTGTTATTAATATTTCATCATTTACTGACAAAGAGTTTGTCTCAATTTTTAGTTCTGCAACATTAATATTTGAGAAATAATTTACAATTTTAGCAATATATATTTTCTTTTTTGTTGCCTGTGAGTCACGTGTTTTAGTCCATTCGCCAAGTTTTTTTCCCAAATAATATCCATCCCAGAAGCCACGGTTGTAAACTGTTTTAAGCTCTTTGAGCCATTTTTCAATATTTTCTTTTGTATAATTATTATTAAAATAAGCATCAACAGCTTTGCGATAACATTGTGTAACGGTCTTAACATACTCGGGAGAACGGGCTCTGCCTTCAATTTTTAAGACCTTAACACCTGCTTTTAAAATTTTATCTAAAAAACCAATAGTACAAAGGTCTTTGGCTGACATAATATATTTATTGTCAATCTCTAACTGTTGTCCTGTATATTTATCTGTTACAATGTAAGGTCTTCGGCAAAGTTGCATACAATCGCCTCTGTTGGCTGAATGATTTTCATTGTCTAAACTCAGATAACATTTTCCTGATACAGCCATACACAATGCACCATGAGCAAAAACTTCAACTTGTATAAGATTTCCTGAATATCCTTTTATTTGTTGTTTTTCAATAGATTTTGTAATATTTGCTACCTGTTTTAAATTTAGTTCACGGGCAAGAATTATTGTGTCAGCAAAACTGGAATAAAATTTAACTGCTTCAATGTTGGTTATATTACACTGGGTTGATATATGAACACTTATTCCGACAGAATTTGCATATTGTAATACTGATAAATCCGAAGCTATTATTGCTGTAATATCATTTTGCTTTGCAAGAGCAACAATATTTCTCATCAAATCAAGCTCATTATCATAAATAACAGTATTTAGAGTTATATAAGAATGGATATTATTTTTTTTGCAAATATCACTGATTTCAACAAGGTCTTTCAGGGTAAAATTATTTGAAGATTTTGCCCGCATATTAAGATGTTCAATACCAAAATACACAGAATCCGCACCACCTTGTATAGCTGCCATAAGTGATTCAAAAGAACCAACAGGAGCCATTATCTCAATATCTTTTGCTGTCATAGTTATTTAACCAAAAATTTCTGTGTCTCTACATAATAGTCAGAGATAAATTTTAAAATATAAACACCTTTGTTGAGTTTTGATGCATTTAAAAAATAATTGGTCTTTCCTTTATTAATTTTACCTTTATATATTATAAATGTTTTTTTACTTAATAAGTCAAACAATGCAATTTCACAATACATATCAGAATAATTGTTTTCTATAGGGATACAGGTAATGCCTTTTGAAGGATTAGGATATACAGGCAACATTTTGATAGCAAAGTCATTATTTTGTTCTTCAACAAACGAAAGAGACAGTATTTTAAAAGACCAGTATCCGTCAGGAGCAGTTATTGGTCGCACCTGAAATTTGCCTGAGTTAGCATGAGCTTGAATATAATAATAAACAGTGTTATTAGCTTGTTGAGGAGGAATATATCCTGTCCATATATTACTTTTAACAGTCATACTCATATCAGCTGTTTGATATGGTTGCAGAGTATCAGTACGATAATAGACAGTAGCTGCTTGAAGGCCAGATTTATGTAATATTTCTGCATTTACAGTATAATTATTTGTTGTATCATAAGTATCTGATAATCTTTGATGTGATATTAACAAAGGGTCAGAGCTGCCAATAACATTTGTTATGCAATGAATAGCTCCGCTTGACGGTATAGTTTGTTCACAATTTATTGCAACAACATTATATCCGGGCAAACTTTGTCTTAAAATTCTTAATGCAGTAGTATCATATTCCTCACGGTAACCAGGAACAATAAATGTTTTATTTACAAATACACCATTTGTATAAGTTCTGTAATAACCTCCATTATCAGGATATAAGCCAGAAGTGCTTGGAGGCATAGGTATTCTTATTACTTTATAAGGTGTTCCGAAAACAGAATTATAATTTGACAAAACATATTGCAAGTTAGCTTCTATTTGAGGTCCATCAGCAACATTGTCAGGATATTCTCCGACTAAAAGCGTTTCCTCGTCTAATAGTTTAATATGCATATCAATATGATGAATGTCATCATAAGGTAATGTAGGCATTTTAATATATCTGCTTATACCCATAAACTGGTTCATTATATCATCAATTTGTGTTTCTGACAGGTCTGAATTTTCATCTATCACCAATTCTGAGGAAAAGCCGGTTTCAAAGCCATCAGACATAAAATTGCCGCCTGTATGGACTAATTTGTAAGGCGAAACAGTTGTCTCAAACAATGGTATTCCTGTATAATCAGATATTGCGCTTGGTATAATATCATCAGCAGGACGAGGTCTGTTATATATCCAGTCAACAAAAAGTAAAGAATCCACATCATTGGTATAAACATTGTTGGCACCATAATCTCTTATCCATACACTATTGGCAGAAGCAATGATATAACTGACATTAACAGGTGTTACTCCATTTGATATCAGATAATTTTTTACTGTGCTGGAGTCATCACAGATTATAAAGACCTTACATTCTGTTTGAGCAGCTTTTACAATTTTTGTTAAAACAGATTCATAGCTTTTCCATGAAATTGTTAATGCCTGTAATTCTTCCCATTCTGCCATTGTCCTTACAGGAGACAAAGGAGGCGTAGTAGTGCCTCTTACATTTATTGAGTTAAGATAATCAGGCATTTTTTTCTTTTCCTCATCTGTCATATAATTAGGTAAGTCCTGAGAAAAAGATATAATTACATTTGTTGTAATAAATAGAATTGTTAAAATAACATAAATAATTTTTTTCATAATATTTATACCGTTGGATATATTTTTATATCCAACCGGGTAAAATCGGGTCAAGTTCAAAGTTTAAGGTTTAAAGTTCAATTCTTATTTTTTTACAAAATAAAATAAT
>CAZOSY010000095.1:0-9704 GCA_964582565.1 uncultured Bacteroidales bacterium
TGTTGAATATGTGTAATTTACAAACTTTTTGGATGAATTTGTGAATTATTCAGGTATAATAAATAAAGTATAAATATCGTTTACAGATAAAAAATAATAATAGTTACAAAAGAACTTTTTTAAATAAAATTGTTTTTATAGCTTATTTTTTTTTAATTTTGATGAAAATTTTAATATAAAACTAAAAGTATAAAAAGATGATAAACATTAAAGATATTTCTGATGTAAACGATGATAACATAGAGAGCAGGATTCTAAAAATAACGTCTCATGGCTTAAAAAACAAATCATTATCAGAGTGCCTTAAATCAATACTTGGTATGATTGATTTAACAATTTTAAATGGTTCTGACACAGACGAAAAAATTATTAATCTGTGCCAGACAGCTCATACATATAAAGACAAAGGCATTGATATTCCTAATGTGGCTGCTGTATGTGTTTACCCTCCTTTTGTTAAAAAAGCAAAAGAAAATCTGAAAAATACAGACATAAAAGTAGCATCTGTTGCAGGAGCTTTCCCAAGCGGACAATCTCCTTTAAATGTTAAACTTGCTGAAATAAAATATGCTATTGACCAAGGAGCTGACGAAATTGATATGGTAATATCAAGGGGAAAACTACTTGAAAAAAAATATTCTGTGGTATTTGATGAAATATCTGCTATCAGAGAATTATGCAAAGATGTACATCTCAAAGTAATCATTGAAACAGGTGAATTAGAAACACTGACAAACATTAAAATAGCAAGTGAAATAGCTGTTAATGCAGGAGCTGACTTCCTAAAAACTTCTACAGGCAAAATACCTGTATCAGCAACAGAACAAGCAGTTTTGGTTATGATTGATACTATTAAAGATTTTTATAACAAAACAGGAAAAATCGTTGGTATTAAAGTAGCAGGAGGAGTATCTGAATCTTTTCAGGCATTAAATTACTTTATGTTAGTCCAAAATGTATTAGGTGATAAATGGATAAACAAAAATTATTTTCGGTTTGGAGCAAGCAGATTAGCTAATAATATATTAAATGATATTTTAAAAATTAAATAGTATCCTAAATGTAACGGTAAAATTACTAAACAGTATCTTTGTTAATAAGGTCAGAATTTTTGTAAAAACCAGACGGGTTAACCTGTCTGTTACAGAATGGACAGACACTAAATAACCTTATTTTTTATAACACTTTATAACTTTTTAAAAATGGATATTCAAGCAATAAAACAACGTTTTGGTATAATAGGCAACTCTATATTGCTTAACAGAGCTATTGATATTGCCCGACAAGTTGCTCATACAGATATAACTGTGCTGATAACAGGTGAAAGCGGAACAGGTAAGGATGTGTTTCCAAAAATAATTCATAACCTTAGCGCCAGAAAACACGAAGAATATATTGCTATTAACTGTGGAGCTATACCGGAAGGGACAATTGATTCGGAGCTGTTTGGTCATGTAAAAGGTTCTTTTACAAGTGCAGACAGAGAACGAAAAGGATATTTTGAACAAGTTGATAAAGGCACAATATTTCTTGATGAAATATCAGAATTGCCTCTGTCAACACAAGTAAGATTGCTGAGAGTATTAGAATTAGGAGAATTTATCAAAGTTGGCTCCTCCAAAGTTATAAAGACTGATGTCCGTGTAGTAGCTGCTTCAAATATAAATATTATTGAAGCTGTGAAAGATGGTAAATTTAGAGAAGACCTCTTTTACCGACTAAATATTGTCCCTATCCAAATACCTACCCTAAGAAACAGAAAAAAAGATATTGTTTTGCTCTTTAGAAAATTTGCCTCTGACTTTGCTGAAAAATATAAAATACCTCCTTTGCAACTAAACGATGAAGCTAAAAATATTATTACAAATTATAGATGGAATGGAAATATCAGACAATTAAAAAATATTACAGAACAAATCTCTATACTTGAAAAAAACAGATTAATAACAGCAGAAACACTTGTAAAATATCTGCCTAAAACTGAATATAATGAGCTACCTGTAATATACAGAAATAAAAATTTTAATAAAAATTTTTCTGAAAGAGACCTACTCTATAATGTGTTTTTTGATATGAGAAGAGATATTACGGACTTAAAAAAATTAGTAAAGGAAATATTGGAATACGAAAATATACCACAAAAAATTCAAGAAAATAATGCTAGTATTATTGAAAAAATAAATCAATCTGAACAAGATATACAAAACACTAATACTTTTGTAAACAAAAAAGACAATATCCAAATTGATAAAGATATTAATGAACCAATACAGGAATCTGAAATTATTGAAGAATCTTTATCTATTTCAAAAAAGGAAATAGAACTTATTAAAAAAGCTCTTGCAAAATATAAAGGAAAAAGAAAAAATGCAGCAAAAGAACTGGGTATATCAGAACGCACTCTTTATAGAAAAATAAAGGAATATAATATAGGATAATTTCGTTTGAGGTTTGACGTTAGTTGCATCAGGATGCTAAAATAAATTCAGTATATTTATAACCTTTACCGCGTTATCTTCAAGTTAAAAAAAGAGAAGAATGAAAAATTGAATATAGAATATCGATTAACGAATAATGATTTAAGAAGTTAAGGAGAAGCACAAAGTGCAGAATCAAAAAAAGATTTCATTTACCCCGTTAGATAATTAATTAGAGAATCTTGAGAGGTTATATTTTAAACGAAATATCTAACGGGATGAATAAAATGAAAGTAATTTTAAAAGAATTACGAGAAATATTTGTTTGCCTGAAAATTATTCACCTAAGCAAATTATATAAAACTGGGGAGAAAACAATTAAAGCAAAAAAAAAAACAATGAGATGATTTCAATTTTCGTAAAAAGTATTGAAACTGCATAGAAAAATCAAAAATAATAAATAATTATTCAATCATAAATAAATCAAAAATCGTTAATCAGTGTTCGATATTTGATATTCAAAAAAAAGATAAATAAAAAGACCAGAATATAACAAAACCTATACGTAATGCGGGTTTTGGTGCTAAATTGAAAGATTATACAAGTAATAAAATTTAGTAGTAAATTGAAAATTAAGTGCAATAAAATCCCGCATTCCGCATAGCCAAACCGTTGGATATTTCTTATGGGGCTAATAGTTACCTATTCTATTATTATCAATTTTTAGCCAATGAATATTTTATATTCAACTATAATTTTATAAATAAAGCAAAAATAAATTAATGCTAAAAAAAATTTTAGGAACAGCAGGAGCAAGATTAATAAATGCTTTGCTCGGCTTCTCCATCCTTATTGTCAATACAAACAAATTAGGAACAGAAGGCGTTGGCACAATAGGATTAATAATTTTATCTATAACAATTATTTTATTACTTAATAATTTTGTAGGCGGAGGAGCTTTAATATATCTTATCCCACGGATTGATTTATTTAAACTTTTTATCCCTTCATATATATGGGCTGTCTTTTCAGCAATATCAGGAACTTATATCCTTAAATTTTTAAATTTAATTCCTGTTGAATACACCTGTCATATATTGCTACTGTCATTGATACAAACTCTATCTTCTATTAATTTAACTGTCCTTCTCGGAAATGAAAAAATTAAACAATACAACATCATATCTGTTATACAAATGCTCATGCTTTTTCTAAGTTTATCATTTTTTATCTTTTTTATTAAAAAAATTGAAGTCATTTCTTATATATATTCATTATATATAGCTTATTTCACATCTTTTGTTTTAAGCTTATTATTAATAAAAAAATTCCTTATATTTTCTCCTTTAAGTAATTTTGGTAATGTAATCAAACAAATATTCAAATATGGTTCTTATGTTCAATTTGCAAATATTATACAATTATTAAATTACCGATTAAGTTACTATGTTATAAATGGTTTTATTGGTAGAGCCGCCTTAGGAATTTATACAGCTGGAAATCAATTGTCAGAAGGTCTGTGGCTGGTAGGCAAAAGTGTATCAATGGTCCAGTACACAAAAATTTCTAATGCAAAAAATGAAAAATATGGTAAAAAACTTACACTTAGCTTACTGAAATTTACATTTACTATAACATTTATACTGGTGATAATTATATTATTATTACCTGAGCAGGTCTTTGGGATGATTTTTAGCAAAGAATTTACTCAGATTAAGCCCGTTATACTAAGTTTAAGCATTGGAATTATTGCAATAGCAATTTCTATGATGTATTCCCATTTTTTTTCAGGAACAGGAAGACATTACCATAATACCATCAGTTCTGCTATAGGACTTGTATTTACTTTATCTTTGATATTTATACTTGTCCCTAAATATGGAATAACAGGAGCTGGTATCACTGCTTCTATCTCTTATACCGCAAGTGCCATATACCAACATATTGTATTTATAAAAATTACAAAAACCAAATTATCTGACTTCTTTATTACAAAAAAAGATATACTTTTCTTTTTTAAAGAAATAAAAATTCTGTTAAATCAGTAAGGGTATGATTTTTAAAGTATTAAGATGTATGGGTCGGTTACCACACTGATAAGTTTTTGATTTATGAGCAAATCCTGTTTAATCTTACAGTTTTTTTCCTTTTGTTGAAAACAATTATAAACTTATATTTTAATAAAATTTTTCGCTTTTTCTAAAAGGATTTGGATTTATATAACGTAAACTTAATTCTATTCCGCCCCGTCCATTGCTTGCTGTTTTAAGGTCAGAGGTGTTTATATCATAACTAACGCCTAATGCCCAGTTGGCTATTTCAAATTGAGATTCTAATATAAAAGCATCTTTTAATCTGTAATGACCTCCAAAAGATATGGCAAGTCCGTTCACAAGTTTGGTATATTTAGAATCGTCATTTAGCATATATCTAAACATTGAACCTATTGATATTTCCTGTTGGTTTTTTTGTTTTAAAAATAAAGCACTTGGTATTATAGCAACATTAGTATTTCTTATTCCAATAAAAACATTTCCGTGTATAGCAAATTTTGGATTTAATTTGTTTTCTTTAATGTTATAGAAAGAATATTTTGGTTCGTTGATATGCAGCATAGCCATCCCAAAAGTTGCTTTTAGAGCATTATTAGAGGTCATATATGCTTCTTCTGAAAAATAACTCCATAATAGTCCTGCTGAATAATCTCCATAAGAGAAATTTTTTAGGTCTGTTGTTTCTCCCGAAGTTTTATTAGAATTATAGCCCATTCCCTGCTCCCATTGTTCATCCCATTTCAAAGAATTTATATCAACATTTTTTTGTGAAAATCCGCCTTGTATAGCACCTGTAAGGATATTATTACTATTAATTGTTACATGATAAGCTATTGACAGATTTGCCTGTGTTGTGTTTAATTGTGCTTCTCCTGCTTTATCATTAAAGAACAACAATCCTATTGCAAGATATCCTGTTTTTATTTTTCTTTTTAATACTTTTGAGTCAAAAGAAGCAGATACGGTCTTATAAGCATCAGGGATACTTGTCCACTGGTTTTTATAATTCATTATCGCTCGTTGTTCTCCCCCAAAAGCTCCTGTTGTCGCAGGGTTTAATGTTAAAGGCGATTCATTAAACTGGGAGAAATGAATATCCTGTGCAAAAGAGTTCACATACATTATTAAGCTTAAAATGCTTATCAGAAAAATACATTTTTTTGTTTTCATATTTTATATTTTTGTAGTTAATTTACCCCGTTAAATAATCAGGCAGTTGCCTGATTGCTTCGCATTTAACGGGGTGAATTATCAATTAGTTACTATATTCAAGTTCCGAATTACAAAGTTACAAGTTATAATTCCCGATTTTATTCTTAAATCCAAATTATTATTTAGCCAAAGTAACAGTTCCTTTTCTCTCAACTGTTTCATTATTTATCATTTCTGCTTTCAGATAATAAATAAATACAGCATTATCTAATGGTTTTCCTTTATAAGTTCCGTCCCAGCCATTATCTTTATTGGTTGTTTCAAATATTTTTTCGCCCCATCTGTCATAAATAATAAATGTTAAACTTTTTATTCCTGTTCCTCTTACAAATAGCTCATCATTATGATTATCATGGTTTGGTGAAAATATATTAGGGACATATAAATCAGGGCAAAGTATTTCCGAATGAAGTATATCTATATTTTCTGTTGCAGAGCAACCATTAGAGTCAGTAACAATTACAATATAAGTATTTGGTTCCAGATTGGATATATCTTCTGTTGTTTCACCATTATCCCAGTTAAACACGAAAGGTACTGTTCCTGTTATAGTTAAGTCAACAGAACCATTATTAGCTCCGGCGCAGGTTTCGTCTGTTTTGTCTGTTAAGATATTAGGAACAGGATGAACTATTATATCAGTAGTATCACTATCACCACACATTCCGGGAATAATATATATAATGGTATGAGTTCCCTGTCCTGCTACAGAAGGGTCAAAAGTCCCTGCACTGGCATCTGTAATTCCTGGTCCTGACCAAACGCCTCCGGGATTAACTGCTATTAGATTCACAGACGGGTTGTTTTCGCAAAGAGGACCTGGTGGTAAAATTGTTGCATCTGCCCAAGGTATAACATTTACCACAACATCATCAGAGGCAGTGCATCCATTATTATCAGTTACAGTAACAGTATAAGTTGTAGTTATTGCAGGACTTACTGTAATTGTTGCTGTTATTTCTGTTGTGCTCCATAGATAAGAAGTTCCTCCTGAAGCTGTTAAATCAGTACTGTTTCCTTCACAAACATCTACATCTGTGCCTGCATCTGCCGGTGGTGCCGGTAAGATGAAAACTACAACATCGTCAGAGGCAGTGCATCCATTATTATCAGTTACAGTAACAGTATAAGTTGTAGTTATTGTTGGCGTTACTGTAATTGTTGCTGTTGCTTCTGTTGTACTCCATATATAAAAAGTTCCTCCTGTAGCTGTTAAGTCAATACTATTACCCTGACATACAGAAGTGTCTTCTCCTGCATAAGCAGTTGGATTTGGATATATTGTTACTATAACATCATCGGTATCTGTGCAGCCAAAAATATTTGTTACGGTTACTGTATATGTTGTATCTGTTACAGGATTAACTGTAATAGTTGCTGTGGCTCCGCCTGTGCTCCATAGATAAGAAGTTCCTCCTGTAGCTGTTAAGTCAATACTATTACCCTGACATACAGAAGTGTCTTCACCTGCATAAGCAGTTGGGTTTGGATTAATTCCTACTATAACACTGTCAACAGCTGTTCCTCCAATAAAATCAGTTACTGTTACTGTATAAGTAGTTATTATTAAAGGACTTGCCATAGGATTGGCAATAGTTGAATCGCTTAATCCTGTTGTTGGTGACCACAGGTAAGTATAAGAAGGTGTTCCTCCAAATACTGATGCCAGTAAAGATGTAGAATCGCCAATACATATAGAATTTGGACTTGCTGAGGCAACTACTGCTAATGATGTAGCTGATGTTACGATAAATCTGCTGGCATTAGAGGAAAAGTTTGTTATACTGTTAGATTGATTTTCATAGTACCAATTTGTAAAAGGTAAATTTGAAGAGGCGCCTGGTATGCCATTTTCCAGATTCCATAATACATTGATATAATGTTCTATCATAGCTTGTGTTCTGTCAAATGATGAGCCCTCGTCTGAAGTGTTCCATCCGAGATTTAGAGAGCCGGAGGAACCGCCATTATTACTTTCTTCAACAATATAAGTGTATAGGACACATTCATCATCAACTCCGGTGCTTGGGTCAATTCCTTTTATAATTCTTACTCCAAAGGTATCAACAGTTCCTGCATAGTTAAGTTTGACGGGCTTATAACTATTTAAAGTATCTCCAACAGGGAAAAGAAAATCTGCTCCTGTAGGCAAACTGTTTTTTACAAGTTTTCCTGTTCCGTTTGTAACTACAAATTTTGTGGGAGAGCTATTATATATAATAGCATTAGTTAATAAAACCAGATTATTGTTACTTATTGCAATGTTATTATTATTAAAAATCAAAGAATCGTTTATATTTGTTTTTATACTGATGGTTTTATTGTCTGTTCCTTCTATAAACAGGTCGCAAAAAGTTGTAGTATTAGAGCCGCCGATATCCTGCTCTGGTCCCTGCATTTTTACTTTACTGTTAATGCCTGAAACAAAATCAGCATTGTTGATAAAGTTTCCTGTAAGGGTAATTGTTCCATTATTGGTTATTTCACCATTTGAATTATTGGTAATACCACCGTTTGTTCCTCCGGTAATATTTAGATATGTTCCTGCGTTAACA
Source organism: uncultured Bacteroidales bacterium (assembly GCA_964582565.1). Taxonomy (GTDB): domain Bacteria; phylum Bacteroidota; class Bacteroidia; order Bacteroidales; family CAZZDX01; genus CAZZDX01. The sequence goes on from CAZOSY010000095.1 coordinate 8,239, forward strand.
ACAATTTTAGCATTTTCATTTTTAAAACCCTGAGCAAGAATAAAGTTTGAAAATGTTATTAATCCAAGAATTAATAAAAAATTTTTCATAGTTTTATTTTATTACATTATTTATAAATTATATTATATTGTGATATATGATAATTTAAAATCAAAAATTCGGAAATTAAGCTGTAAAATTACATCTTTTTTTAAAATAATAATTTTTTTTGGATTAAATAAATATTCTAATAGTTGCATTCTTAAAATTTATTTAGAAATTAGCAATTGAAAATATTTTTATTAAATTTTGCATATACCAAAATATTGCTGCCCAGCACACACGGACAGAGAAAATTACGTTTGGTAACAAATTGACTTTATATAAAAGCATTGTTTATAATGAAACAAATAACAAAAATCTGTGCTGAGACCTGTGCTGAATTCATTTCAGTATATTTTCTGTCCGTCTTATGCACAATGCTTTTCATATTATTTTTTTATATCAAAAGTTATTCTCAATATGATTCATATTCCCAGTTTTATAATTCAGAACTTACTTTAAATCCTGCTTTAACAGGTATGATACCTGCCACATGGCAAGTAAAAGATATTTATCAATATCAAACAAATAATAATAATCCGGGTATAAATACAAACAGTTTATTTGCTGAATATAAGATACCTCTTTTTAAAATACATAAAAAAGATTATGGACTCAATATTAAAGAGTCATCAAACAGCACGCTCGGAATAGGAATTTTAGATCAAAGAAGTATCTCAAATAAAAAAATTAACTTTAGGTCAAATTATTTGTCAATTGCCTTAAATACAAAAATGCTTTCTGATTTATATTTTTCTTTTGGGATACAGCCGGGCATTATTGAACTAAAAGACAAAGATATATATGACATGAACTTTGGATTTTTGTTTGGTTATAAAGAAATGTGGTGTCAAAAACAAGACCAGATATTCAAATTTCAAATAGGAGCATCTATTTATCATATATCACAGTCATATCATAGCAACGAGGACTCTGTATTTACTCCTTCACGGAAAATACAGGCACATACAAGTGCTTTAACTGATATAAGCAAAAAAATAGGACTTGTTACAAATGTGCATTATGTATTTAAAAAAGATAATTATTTTAATTTAGGGACAACTATGCTTATTAAATCACATCATACAAACTATGACCGCATAAGATTTGGAATACATTATAAAACAACAAATCATCTTGTATTATCCGCCGGTATCAGAACATTTGGAAATCAAATAAATACTCATTTATTTGATATATGTATAAGTTATGATATGATGATATGTGCTAAAAGCGATTACAAAGAAGCAATAGAAATAAGCATCTTATTCTCTCCTCTAAAAAAATGCTGGGAAATAAACAGATGTGGAAACAAATTAGAAAATTAGATATTAGGGGAGTTCTAATAATTACTTTTTATTACAAGTGGCTGCAAAATATCATTA
>CAZOSY010000096.1:0-9618 GCA_964582565.1 uncultured Bacteroidales bacterium
TTATTATATAATCTTATATCTAACAGGGTGAAGAATGACAAAAAGTATTGTTTTCTTTCTGACACTATCTATCAGTTATTTAACGGACAATATATTTAACCGAACAACTTGCCCGTATCGGAATAAATTATACGTCAAATTCATCAGGACTGTAATACTTGTTGCTCTAATACCGAAACGCTTTCAACTAAGCGAAAATAAATTTTCGCAAGTTTCAGTCCTTCGGCATTAACTCAACAAAATTATCAAAATGATATTCATCTGCCTAAGGCAGATAGCGGTTTCATATTATTATCAGAGCTTTAATTTTTTTAAAATCTGTGAACTTAACGAAGTGATATCAAGAGTTTTAGCGAGTAATCTATGGCTTTATTTTGTTTTTACGACTTTTCGGAGTGGACTCTTTTTTGAATTGTTGAAGATTATCAATTTTGTGTCATCTTTCATCGGTCATTGTCCCGACTGTTGCCTGATTATTTCAGTATTCAAAAATACAAAAAAAAAATAAATAAAAAACCATTTTTTATTCAAATCAAAAAATTTTGTTTTAATAACCGGCCTGCTTCAGCACCTTTTCCATGTTGGGATCCCTGAGGGATGGGCTCATGCTGATGGCCTGGTAATAATAGTTGGATGCTTCACTGTAATTGTTGGCATAGACCAGCACCTGCGATAAAATGTAGATGTTATTTGCGCTTTCGGGGTTTAATTCAACAGCTTTTCGGGCATAAGGCAGTGCCTTGTGCAGGTTGTTGGTGGATTTAGCCATCATCAGATAGGCGAGTTTTGAGTAGAGTTCGTCATCGTTGGGACTCACTTTCAGAGCTTTTTCGTAATAGAGGAGGGCTTTGCCGAGTTTGCCATTGCTTTCTGAAATTGCACCCAGATATTTGTTGCAAATATAATTGGAAGGGCTTAGTTCAAGTAATTGCAGAAAGAGTTCTTCCGAGCGTTTGAGGTTGCCCAGTAGGTAATGGATAGTGGCAAGGTATTTTATATTGAGGGTATCGTAAGGATTGGTTTTAAGGGCGCGTTCAAAGTAGTATTTGGCCTTAATGAATTTTGATCCTTTCTTAGCGATAGCGTAGTAGATAAAACCCATGTTATAGTTGGTCATGTGGCTCATAGAATCTATCCGGTAGGAGAATCCAAGATACCTGAGTGCTTTCTGATAATTCCGCATATCAAGATACAGTTGGGCGATACAATTGCTAAGCACGATGTCAGAACTGTCAATGGCGAATGCAGAGAGATAGTGTTCTTCTGCTGTTTTAAAATCGGCTTGCTTGTATGCAGCCATACCCTTACCGAAATAATGGGAATATTTTGCATCTGGTCGGTATAGTTCGCTTTTTTTGAACAAATACTGAGCCATGTCCGGTTTTTTTAGCGAAGTAGTAGTATAAATGTTGGCGAGGAGGAACAGTGCAGAGGCATCAGTGCTATCTTTTTGCAGGATTTCGCTGAGGAGTTTTTCGGCTTTTTTGGGCTGATGAAAGTTGAAAGCAAAGATCTGGGCTAAGTTTTGTTTGACGTAAGTGCAGGTAGAATCAAGGCGGAGGCACTTTAGATAATTGTCCCTTGCCTGTGCGTAGTTTCCCATCATGTTTTCAATGTCGCCCAAATATTGCCAGCCAGTGGTATTAGCACTGTCGTATTTCAGTGCTTTAAGAACAAGTTCCTTGGATTTGTGCAAATTATAGGTTTCTTCAATGGTTTCGTTGGTAAGCAAATCAGCGTAATTGAGTAGGGTGTTGACGTTGTTTGGTTCAAGACGTAGTGATATTTCGTAGTTTTCGGAGGCTTTTTGCAGATTTCCTGATCCTTTGAGCACATTGGCCATAAAGGCATAGGCATAACTATCTCCGGGTTCTATTTCCATGTATTTCTCTATCTCCTTAATGGCTGTCGGGTAATCCTTTAAGTGAAAATGGCACGCTGCCAGAAAGTTATACAGGGAGGTTTTGGCACATTTGGTAATGGCTTTGGTGGTGTAGAGCAAGGCTAGGGCATCGGAGTATTTCCTTTTGCTCATATAGAGGTCGGCTAAAGCAAAGTCAATCACCGTTTCTACCTGATACTGTATATTCAGGAAAGCAGTGTCAGTAAGCTTTAGGAAGGATTTTACGGTGATATCACCGTAATTACGATTCTCATCATGTGTTAAGGTATATTTAAGATTAATTCCTATGCTGTCGGCAGTGGCCGGCTCATACAACTCACCATAAAATACCAGCCCTGCCTTTTGGCTTTTGCCTATTTCTACGGCATCTTCAACTGAAAGAGATGTCTTGGATAATGATGCGTCATAGCAGATGTTTATGGGCAGCTTACGTTCCTTTATGTTCTGACGGATTCTGCTTTGCAGGGCTTCTTCTAATTTTATTCGGATATTGGGATTATCCTGCAAAATGGTGAGTGGCAGAATAAGAACGTTAAAAATGTCATTGTCTTGTGTTTGAGAAACTGTCAGTCCGTTGCTATCGGTTTCTTCATGAAGAGGGAAGAATTTATTGAATAATAACCAACCTGCTACTATCACCACAAGAGCCGTGAGAATGGCAATAAGGATTTTTTTATTTAAGGACTTTCTTGACTGTTTTGCTTTGGCTGTTTGCTTCTCTTTCTGGTGGGCAAGGACCAACTCCTTTTCAAGCAAAGTGGCTTTTTGCCGCAGATGATACATTTTTTTTATATTGGATTCTGCCTTTTTCAGTTCCTTGTTGAGTTGTCCGACCTTTCTTTTTTCTTCATGGCTTTTACCAGCCATAGAACGTAGTTGGCTTTCAAGGTTCTGCTTGTCTTGCTTCAGCAGGACAAGTTCCTTTTCAATCTTTTTGCTGTCATCATCTGTTTTGATGGGTTGGTTTGTCTGGTTAATGGCTTTCCCCAACCGACCAGAAACAGAGATTTTTAGGAAATCGGTAAAGAGCCATTGCGTGAGTAGTCGCAGGGCGGTAATGCTGTAGTCTGCCTGCTCTTTCATTACTTGGTTATCGTGTGTGGCAATGTTGCCGTGAATCTGTAAAGTTTCCAGCCAGTTGATAACAGGTCGGGGGGCAAGACCATCTTTTATAACCATTTCTATGAGTTCACGATAGTTCTTCTGATATATTTTGTCTGTGGCCACCTTCTCATTGAAACGATATATAATCATAAGTTTACAGGCAGCCTCTCCGCTTTTACGCATATTAGTGAGCGAATCAGCATAATAGTGGTTTTTGAAGTGGATGAAAGCCGTTTCGCACCACTTGGCGAAGTCGTCTATTTTGGTTTGTAAAGGGTTGTTCATGTTCGTTATTTATATTAATCCAAAAGTTACCAGTAGTATTAATCGAAAAGTATCCAGTTTATGGAACAAAAATACTAAAGATTTGGGAAACAAATTTTTTTTGACTGGCATACTGCCGGATGTGCTATGCACTTTTACAAAACCAAATTAAAATATCAGAGTGGGGACTTTTTAAAATTTTCCTATAAAATCAGTATATAAGTTGTATGGAATTGTTTAAATGCTGAAAAGTTCTCTTTTTTTTCTTGTCCGTTTACTATGTCAAAGAGCAATTGTCGTTTCTGTCTGCAGTTACCTGTCTAAATACTAATAATTTACCAGTTACTTCATTTTTAGACGGGCTATTGCAGTCAATATAATAGTATTTATCAGTTGCCCGACTGTTGCCTGATTATTTTAGTATTCAAAAACAATAAAAATTTTCAGGCAGATTAAAGGATATGGGATATATGGGCTTATTGGCAGCAGTATTCATTTTTTCTATTTAACATCCAATGTTTTTAAGTTTCCTTCAGGTGTTAAATGCAAAAAGTGTTTTTCTATTTTTTTGACCGGTTTTTTTATGATGTATTTGATTATTAAGTTGTATGAAAACTGAATTTCCGGTTCAAGCATCTCAGGATTGATTACAATGTCATAATTGTCATACGGGATTTGATTATAATATAATGTATTGGATTTCCTGACTTGTTTCACTGTTTTAGAATAAGATGTAACAAGTGTCTCGGTTTTGTCAGGTTTTTTTCTTTTAATTCTTTTTTTATTGATAGCATCTATTGAAGAGCGACTAAAGGCCTGATAACTTGAATATCTGGAAATAGGATAAGTAATGGTGGATTTTTCAGCTATTATATGGTAAACTGTGTCAAGTTTAATTCCAAGTTTATTAAAAGAGGTTAGTTTTTTGGTTAATAACTTAACAGATTTTTCTCTTAATTCATCATAAACGCTTTCCACTTCTTTTGTAATGTATTCAACTTTTACAAGGTCATAAATTTCATTTTTTGCTGCTATTGTTACTAATTCATCAAGTATTTTTTCTTTTGTAAAACGAATATGAAGATTTTTTTGTAATTCAAATCCTTTTGGCACTTCATTGTATGTCTTGCTGAATAGTTTCTTTTCCACTTCATATTCGTAAACAGGAACAAGGGAAATCATATCCAAAAAAATGTCATCAGCAACAAGTCCTTTTTTTATTGCTTCGGAAACAAACTTATTATACCTTACATTGAGTATGCTGTCAACAGATTCCGCTGTTTCACCAAGTTGTGTGATATTGAATATAGCTACATAAGAATCTGCTTTTACATTTTTTAAAGCATTTACCTCAAATGTCATTACTGCATCATTGGTAAATACTGCATCTGCTATTGGTTTTTTATTCTGTTTTTGATACCGAATGATTTCATTGTATTTTACATTACCCGCTGCTTGCCCTTTTACTGATTTAAATGGCGAGATAAGCAGAAAAATACTTGCTATAATAATAATTTTTCCCATGATTTTAATTTTTTAGATTAAACATTTTATTTTAATAATATAAAAATGCAAATATAAACAATTTTTTGGTTATCTTATAATTTTTTTTATTTTTTAATCAATAAAAATAACAACTGGCAAAGGCAGTTTGGTATTAGTTCAATGGTTTGGCTAAAAGCTGGCGCGTATTTCAAACAGCTACATTGTTTTTATTTATAATTTGTTTCATTTTTTTACATTCCACCTGCTTGTTTTTGATATTGCGTTCTATCTTATGGCTTCATCTATACTATAAGTTTTTTAATCTCTCTGATAAAGTTTTCTGGGATCAAGTTCAAAAGTTGGGGATTAAAAACAATAAATATTTTTCACATCTCATTACATTCATAGATATGACATGTGGTCAATAATTATAATATCAACTTTTCCATCAGGCAGTTGCCTGATTGGAAAAGTTTCTAATACATTAGTAAGACCTGTTTACCGCATAACAGAAATATTTTTTGTATAAGTATTTTTGCCAATTATTGTTTATCAGACCTGATTTTACATCTTTACCAACTTAATTTGTTTTCTAATGTCTTTTGTTTCCAAAATGCAGTAATAAATGCCGGAAGACAAAGCAGAGCCCTTGATGTTTACCTGATTTTAATATTTTAATAGTTTTATTATTTCTCTTCTGTTTTTACTTGAAAATATGCATATATAAACACCATTAGGTAAATTTGAAGTATCATACAATAAATTATATTTCCCGGCTGGCTGAATACCATTAATTAAAGAATATAGCTTTATTCCATATATATTATATATGCTAATGTCAAATTTTTCATTTTCTTTTACTGTGTATATTATATTAGTTCTTTTCTCAAAAGGATTAGGATATACCTGAAATTCAAATTCATAATTGATTTTTTTAATATCTTTTTCTGAATTAGTATTTTTTTCTGAATTTTGATTATTAAAATTAGTATTATCCCACTCATAATTATCAGAGAACATTTCATTTTTAAGATCACTGTTATTACATTCAGCAGGGCAGGGTATAATCTCAGCAACGAAATTACTTCCTTCTTCTGCTACAAAACCATCATCAAGTATAATTTGATTATATGCCTTGAAATTTATATCAACATCACTAGGAATAGTTGTATTATAAGATGTAATTGTACCTGCGCCAATATCATCAAATTTTATACGTAGATTTCCATTTGTTTCATAAGAAAAACCTCTTGAAACAAAGCCTTCCGAAGCACTACTAAAAAAATAATGACCAGAGAGGAGAACTATCTCACAATTGTCTAAAACCACCTCTGAATTACAATTTATATACCAATTAGGATGTAAATTAAAAATTGCTTTTTGATTTGAAGTAAAATTGAAGCTACCTGGTGTTAAATCTCCAATTTTAAAATGTTCTCCATCATGATTACCATACCAGCCCCAATTAAAATAGAAATAGAGCCCATTATCTTGATCATTTATAGCATATCCATTACAGATAAATGCATGACCACCTCCACTATAAATTATTGGGTATCCCCAATTTAGATTATCTTTTAATCTGGATTCCCAGAATTCATTGTTATTTTTTTTCGCACAAAATGCATCATTACTATATCCAAAATTATTAACTAAAGCATATCTTGCATCTATTCCATTTTCAGAATCACAGACCCAAGCTGCTGAAGAACAGTCCCATCCACAGTAATTCATATTTACTTTAGCACCGCAATCATGAACAAGAGTTGCTATTGCTTTTTGTTGAATATCAAAATCTGGATTTAATGTTCCAGAATTATCAAACTTTAATAACCTATTTGGCATATTACACCAGTCATAATCCTGATATGTAGAATGAACAGGATGCATCCAGTATTTCATAACCTGTGCCATTGCTATAGCCACACAACCAGCCGAGCAATGTTCACAATTGCAACCACTATTATACTGACATAAAGAATTATACCCTGGGCATTGCCCATCATTAGTTTTAGTTTGCCCCCATTTGGTTTTTATTAATGGTACAACAACCGAATCTTCACTTTTAGTAAAATTTTTATTAATAATATTATTCCAAATTCCTATTATTAAACTATTATTAACGTTATTTGCTCTAACTGAGTCGATTTCTTTACTGTAATTTTCCATCCATTCCAAATATGCAGGATTATGAAAACCATTTTCATCATAAGTTTTATTGTATGAATATGATAAGATTGGAACTGTTGCATCATTAGCGGAAACTGTAATATTTCCGCTACCAATAAAATTTATTATATAATAACTTGGATATCCATTATAGTATATAGTAATAGTATTTTTAATTTCTATATTAGTCCTTAAAGGATTTAAAAATTCAAAGTAATTCTTTGCTATGGTTTTTGCTAAAACAGTATCTACTGGATTGGAATAACTAATGTTATAAAATATAGAAAAAATAATTATTAAATATTTAAATTTTTTCATAAATTTTTTAATTTTTTATTAGTTTAATTAATTATCAAAATAAAAATCATCTGCACTATATAAAATTATTTCAGGATACACCTTACATTCACCCGAATTTTTTTTTTTATAAACATGAACTACACCTGTAATATATACCATTGTCTTCCCTTGATCATTAACCCAACCACGAAAAACTTTACCTGCTATTGCTGTATCCCCGGGTGTATTTAATTTTATAACTGTATAATCGTTATTTCTAAAATCATATAATATAAAATCATTCATAAATGAAACATATATTTCTAATGGCTCAGCATAATCACAGAAAATATGTCCTTTCACTTTTATTTTTTTATTATCCCATTCAAAATTTCCATCATCACAAGAGCCAGAACAATGATATATCACATCAGCAACTGTTAAATAATCTCTGTCTAATATTAATTCTTTTTTGCAAGACAGATTTAATATAATCAAATAAAAAATAAAAATCAGAATATATATTTTTTTCATAAAAATTTAAAAAAAATTTAAAATCTGTTTAATATCTATATCAAAATTACTAATATTAATACCTATACCAAAATTACTAATATAAATTTGCCTGTAATATAATAATCTGGTAAGTTTATTACCTAACAAATATGTATAATCATAATTACCAAAAACAAAAAAACCTATTTCATGATTTGTTGAGATATTTAATTTTAATTCAATATTACTATTTATTCCCTGGTACAAATACCAACAATAAGGAGATTCAAAATAACCACCAGGTATAACATCCATAAAATAATTATGTTCTTCAACATAACTCCCATAATTAATATTCATAAATAAATATCCAATACCAATTTTTGGGACTATATAAAAAATTTTATATAACTTAACAGGATAAGATAAATTTATTCTAAATTTTACATTATTTATATAATAAATAGGTTCTGAAAGACCTCCATATATTATAGAACAAGAAGAACGGGAATATGTTGTATAAAAATCTGTATTTACAGAGCCACTTAAATAAAATTTTTTTAATTTTTTACAATTATAATTAATTCCTAAATTAATAATTCCTACCTTTGATAACAAAATTTTTTCTAATTCACCAGAAAATCCTGATAATCCTTTTGTTGAAAAAATTTTCTTATTTGTTGAATTAAAAAAATTTCCATACATAGTTGGACGAGCAATACTAAAATCCAAACTTCCTTTTTCCTGTGCAAAATTTTTATTACAACAAAATATTATAAAAAATGCTATAATAATTTTTAATATTAATTTTAAAAATTTCATTTATTTTTCAATTCATTAATTTCTTTTTTTAATTTTTGATTTTCTTTTTCCAGTTTAAGTAATCTTTTATGCAAATCAGTTATATCCAGACGGTTTTCTTCAACATTTAAAGTAACACCTTTCATTGTCTCACCTACATCCAAACCATTTTTTTCTATTTGTTTTCCTGATGGCATACCAAACAAATGTTTGTTTTTTATATAGAATTTTTCTTTTTCTTCATAGCTCATTCGTTTATAATTTCCGTCAAACACAAAATCACCCCAGCTATTATTATCAACAATTACTTTTCTGGTTTTTATATAACCATCAACATTTAATTGGCATTGAGGCGATACACCGGGAGCAGATAAAGATAAAAACATAGGATATTCAGCAGGTTGAGTATTATCATCAGCATCTGACATTATCCAATACCAACCACTATTGGTCATCCCAAATCCTAAATATTTGTTATTTACATTTGATGGTATTGACGAACGCCAGGCAGCACTTGCTAAAGGAGTTTTTAATACAACATTCCAGTGAGCATTTGATGTCCATACATTACCTTCACCCTGAATAAAAACACTGCCATTAACATCTAATTTATTTTCAGGATTAGTTGTACCAATACCAACATTACCATTATTACGAATACTCAAAGCTTCGTTAACAGTTTGTGGATTAATAAAATACAATCCTCTATTATCTACATTAATATCCCAGTAATTAGGATTCCTCATAAATCCTGTTGGTGAAAATCCTTGATGATAAAATTCAATTCTCATTGTTGCAGGTGTACCATGATCTTGAATAAATGGCTCAGAACCTTTTAAATGCAATATTTGTTGTGGGTCAGTAGTTCTAATTCCAAAATTACCTGTTATATCATCAATACGGGCACGTTCAATGCCCAAAGGTGCTTCAAATATTAGTGGACTGTTACTTGCGTAAGCACTTGCAATAACTTTACCAGTAGAACTAATATTCCCGTTCACCAGCAAGCTATCAAAATTAGTTTGTCCTGTTACGTTCATATTTTCAGCAGTTATTGAGCCCATGGCTATTAAATCAGGCACATAAACAGTGTTTGCTTCTGTTGCTATGATGTTTTC
>CAZOSY010000097.1:0-9542 GCA_964582565.1 uncultured Bacteroidales bacterium
CATCATTAACTTGTACAACAGGCAATCCTGATACTTCTGATATTATAATAATGACGGTAAATCCGAATTTACCTGTTAGCGTAAGCATAGCAGCAGTTCCTGCAGGAGCGATCTGTACAGGTACAAGTGTTACATTTACGGCAACACCAACGAACGGAGGAACGACACCGGCTTATCAATGGAGAATTAACGGAACAATTGTAGGTGCTGACAATCCGGTTTATTCAAGTTCTACATTAGCAGATGAAGATACAGTAACCTGTATATTAACATCATCATTAACTTGTACAACAGGCAATCCTGATACTTCTGATATTATAATAATGACGGTAAATCCGAATTTACCTGTTAGCGTAAGCATAGCAGCAGTTCCTGCAGGAGCGATCTGTACAGGTACAAGTGTTACATTTACGGCAACACCAACGAACGGAGGAACGACACCGGCTTATCAATGGAGAATTAACGGAACAATTGTAGGTGCTGACAATCCGGTTTATTCAAGTTCTACATTAGCAGATGAAGATACAGTAACCTGTATATTAACATCATCATTAACTTGTACAACAGGCAATCCTGATACTTCTGATATTATAATAATGACGGTAAATCCGAATTTACCTGTTAGCGTAAGCATAGCAGCAGTTCCTGCAGGAGCGATCTGTACAGGTACAAGCGTTACATTTACGGCAGCACCAACGAACGGAGGATTAACTCCGGCTTATCAGTGGAGAATTGGTATAACAAATGTAGGAACAGATAGTCCGAATTATTCCTGTGATACTTTATCAGATGGAGACAATATAACCTGTATATTAACATCATCATTAACTTGTACAACAGGAAACCCGGATACTTCTAACATTGTTACTATGACTGTTAATTCATCTCCTGCAATTGTATCTGAACCATCTAATAAATCTATTGGAGCAGGTGGTAACACAAACTTTATTGTGGAAGCTTCTGGATATAATCTTACATATCAATGGCAAGTTGACGAAGGCACTGGTTTTAATGATATAACTATTGCAGGGGCTAATCCAACATATTCCAACTGGGAAACTGATACATTAATATTAACAGGAGTAATTATTGGGAATGACGGATATAAATACAGATGTATAGTTAGTGGAGGATGTTCTCCCGCAGATACTTCAATAGCTGCAATTTTAACTGTAACTAATGCACCTGCTATTACAACACATCCAGCTAACTCAACTATTTGTGAAGGGGATGGAACAAACTTCAATATTGTAGCTTCCGGAGTTATTACCGGTTATCAATGGCAAGTTTCCACTGATGGAGGAACTATTTTTAATGATATAACTGTAGCAGGACCTAATCCTGTATATTCAAACTGGGATACTGATACATTATCTTTAACAGGTACAGTTGTTAGTAATGATGGTTATAAATATCGTTGTATTGTAATTGGCACTCCTAACGATACTTCAAACCAGGCAACTCTCTTTATTGATGAAGCACCAGTTATCACTGCTGATCCATCTGCTTCAGTAATTTGTGAATCGGGAAATACCAGTTTTAGTGTTACTGCTACAGGAGATGGTCTGATATATCAGTGGCAGGTTGATACAGGCACAGTATTCAATAATGTTACGAATGGTGGCGTTTATTCAGAGGCAACTAGTTCTGTATTAATTCTCACAAATGTTCCTGATTCAATGAACAGCTATATATATCAATGTGTTGTAAGTGGCAATTGCTCACCTTCGGATACATCTGTTTTTGCTACATTAACGGTTAATACAAACTTACCTGTAAGTGTAAATATTATTGAGTCAGCCAATCCAATATGTGATGGAAGTTCTGTTACATTTACAGCCACACCAACAAATGGAGGTTCAACACCATCTTATCTGTGGCGTGTAAACGGAGTTAATGTTGGAGTACCTGACAGTAATATATTTACTACATCTACTTTATCTGATGGTGATAATATTACCTGTATTTTAACTTCGTCAGAGACATGTGTAACAGGCAATCCGGATACTTCCAATATTGTAGCAATAATAGTAAATCCAAATTTACCTGTAAGTGTAAGCATATTAGAGTCAGCCAATCCAATATGTGATGGAAGTTCTGTTACATTTACAGCCACACCAACAAATGGAGGTTCAACACCATCTTATCTGTGGCGTGTAAACGGAATTAATGTAGGAGCACCTGACAGTAATCTTTTTACTACATCTACTTTATCTGATGGTGATAATGTTACCTGTATTTTAACTTCATCAGAGACCTGTGTAACAGGCAATCCTGATACTTCTGATAATATAATAATGACAATAAATCCAAATCTGCCTGTTAGTGTAAGTGTTTCAGAGTCAGCTAATCCTGTTTGTGAAGGCACAGATGTTATATTTACAGCTATGCCGACAAATGGAGGTTCAAGTCCTGTTTATCAGTGGCAGGTGAACGGAGTAAATATTGGTATTGACAGCACAATTTATTCAAATTCTGCATTAGCAGATGGAGATATTGTAAGATGTATATTATTATCATCAGAAAGTTGTATAACAGGCAATCCGGATACTTCAAATATTATAACAATGATTATAAATCCAAATTTACCTGTAAGTGTAAACATATTAGAGTCAGCCAATCCAATATGTGATGGAAGTTCTGTTACATTTACAGCCACACCAGCAAACGGAGGTTCAACACCATCTTATCTGTGGCGAGTAAATGGAGTTAATGTAGGAGCACCTGACAGTAATATATTTACTACATCTACTTTATCAAATGGTAATAATATTACCTGTATTTTAACTTCATCAGAGACATGTGTAACAGGCAATCCAGATACTTCCAATATTGTAACAATAATAGTAAATCCAAATTTACCTGTTAGTGTTAATGTTAGTGCATCATCAGATACAATTTGTGAAGGAAGTGGAGCTACATTTACAGCAATACCTGTAAATGGCGGAGCAAATCCTGTATATCAATGGCTGTTAAATGCTAGTATTGTTGGGTCAGATAGTTCATCTTATACAAATAATGCTCTCAATGACGGGGATTATGTGAATTGTATTATTACATCATCAGAAGCTTGTGTAATCAATTCAACAGATACATCAGATGCATATATTATAACCGTGAACCCAATAGTGCCTGTTGATATAAATATTAGTGTTTCATCTGATACAATTTGTGAAGGAGAACAGGTTACATTTACAGCAATTCCTGTAAATGGAGGTTCAAATCCTATTTATCAGTGGCAGTTGAATGAAACAAATGTTGGAACCAATAGTTTTGAATATACAGATTCTACTCTGAATAACGGGAACCAGATAACTTGTATATTAACATCTTCTTATGCTTGTGTTACAGGTAATCCTGATACTTCTAATATTATAACAATGATTGTAAATCCAAATTTACCTGTTAGTGTAAGTATTTCAGAGTCAGCTAATAATATTTGTGAAGGCACAAATGTTACATTTACAGCAACACCAATTAATGGTGGTGCTGTATCAATCTACCAGTGGAAAGTGAATGGAGGGAATGTTGGTTCTAATAGTCCTATTTATACAAATTCAGTTTTATCTGACGGAGATGAAATTACATGTGAGTTAACATCTTCATTAAGTTGTACTGCTGCAAATCCGGTAATATCAAATACGATTTCTATGAATGTTATCCCAAATCTTTTTGTCAGTGTTGTAATTACTGCTGAAACAAATCCAGTTTGTCAGGGAGAAATAGCGGTTTTTTATGCTATACCAACAAACGGAGGAAGCAATCCAAGTTATCAATGGAAAGTAAATGGAATAAATGTTGGCACAGATATTCCTGTATTTACAAGTACTGATTTATCTGATGGTGATATTGTTATCTGTATATTGACATCTGATGCAGCACCTTGTGCATTAGGAAATCCTGCTACATCAAATGTTATTACAGTAATAGAAAATCCGTTACCTTATGCAAATGCCGGTTTAGACCAAAATATTTGTAATGGAGACAGTGCAAATTTAACATGCACCGGAGGTTTAACATATTTGTGGAGCACAACAGATACAACAGCATCAATAACCGTAAGTCCATCAACTACAACTACTTATTATGTAACTGTTACTAATAGTAATGGATGTACTGATAGTGATGAAATTGTTGTTAATGTTTATGAAACATCTGCTGTTGCAGATTTTATAGTTTCAATTAATTGTTTTTCAGTTTATTTTATAAATAATTCTAGTTCTGCAAGCTCATATTACTGGAATTTTGGTGATGGTTCAACAAGTACTGAAGAAAATCCTGTACATAATTATGCTACAGATAGCATCTACAATGTTACATTAATTGCTATTAGTCCGTGTGGTAATGATACAGTATCATATAATATTGAAGTTACATCATTATCAGATGAGCTTGAATCCGATTATTATGTAAATGTTTATCCAAATCCTAATAAAGGAACATTTGATATAAAATTAGTTTCTGATGATATTGAGGATATTACTATTGTAATTGAAAGTATTGACGGACAAGTAATATATATAAATAAACTGGATAAGGTCTCAAGAGAATTAATTACTACAGTTAATATTAATAATTTTTCAAAAGGTATTTATCATCTTGAAATTATTACAGGCAAAGGAGTAATAAACAGGCAAATTATTGTTCAGTAATAGTAATGTTATGTAGTTTTTGCTTCTAATAAAAAATATTTCGTGTTTATCAAGACAGTATAATATATTTGATAGTAGTTAGCAATCATATATTAGTTAATATGATACCTCAAAATTTCAAAATTGTAGATAGTGTCGCTATTATAGGGATAAGGTATTACTTTTTTAATCAACCCTATATTTTTTGACCAATAGCTTTTATATTTACCGTCTGTAAAAATTTTAATGTCTTTATACCAATTATTATTAATTTGAATAGAATCTAAATTTTCAATAACCATCCAAGAAGTTCCTGTCCAATCAGAAAAGAATCCCATTGGATAATCCCAGGTATAATTATATACTTTTTCAGATGCGCTTCCATGAATTACAAAATAATCATATTCCGTTTGAAAAAATGATGAATAAAAATGTTGCTCAAGCAGTTCTTCAAATGGAGTATTGTAATCACAATAGTTATTTAATTTAACAGAGTGATAAAGCAAATTAATACTGTCTATTTTATTATACAGAGTATCTTGATATACCCAATAAGACCCTTCATTAAAAAAAGTATATGCCTTATATTCATCAGAGAAATAATGTTCATCACAATTTTTATAAGGACCATCACATCCAAAAATTATTACTGTCAATATAATAAATATAATTTTTTTATATTTATTATATAGTTGCTGACGATTTGATATAGTATTTTTTAATGTAAAGTTGAGCACATTAAAGTTTAAATTATTGATAATTTATTTTTCTTCTTTTTTTATTCCTATACCATATCCAAGTTTATCAAGAATATCATCACTTTTATCATATTTTGGATTGGAATATAGCATTGTTAAGCTACCGGATTTATCAAACATGATTGCAATATTTTCATTTTCAGATAATTCTGCAATAGCATTATATACTTTATCCTGTATAGGTTTGATTAGCTCTTGTCGTTTTTTAAACAAATCACCATCTTTACCGAACTTTTGTTTTTGAAGTTCTTTTACTTGTTTTTCTTTTTGTATAATTTCATCTTCTCTTTTTTTCTTTATATCTTCTGGTAATAATACTTCTTCTGACTGATATGCTTTATAAAGTTTATCTATTTCAGAAAATTTTGCTTCAATTTCTTTTTGCCATTCTACTGATATATCTTCAAGCTTATATTTAGCTGCTTCATATTCAGGAATGTTTTCAAGAATGTAATCAGTATCAACAAAAGCAAATTTTTGTGAAAAAGATGCTGCTATGACAGTAAAGATAAAGATTACAGATAGAATTAATTTTTTCATTTTTTTGTCCTCCTTTTTTTATTATTTATTTAATTATTTTTTATTGATATTACTAGTTATAATTTTAATATAATATATAGTCATTATGCCCTTACGGGCTGTCATTGGTTGTCATTACATTTAAACCTTAAACTTGTTTTTGTTTAATGCAGACAAAAGTATAAATTTTATTTAACATGGTTAATAATTTTCATAATATGAATAGATATTTATTATTATTCAATTGATTGTCCGATAGAGAAATGGAATTGTCCTTTATTAGCGCTTGGATTTCCTGTTATATCATCAAATCCATAACCCCAGTCAAGTCCTAATTGTCCGAACATTGGTAAAAATATGCGAACACCAATGCCTACTGATTTTTTTATATCAAAAGGATTAAATTTGTTGAATTTAAGCCATGCATTACCTGCTTCTGCAAATCCCAATACATATATTGTAGCCATAGGATTTAATGAAATAGGATATCTGATTTCTACAGTATATTTGTTATATATAGTTCCGCCAATGTAGTTGCTTGTGCCTATAGGGTTGGAAGGTGTAAGAGAGCTGTTTGAGTATCCTCTAAGGGCTATTATTTCTCTTCCGTCTAATGAAAATCCTGATAATCCGTCGCCGCCGAGATAAAATCTTTCAAAAGGTGATATTCCGATATTTCTGTTATATAGTCCAAGAAATCCAAATTTTGTTCTTGTATTTAACACTAAATTTCCTATAAGTTTTGTAAACAATGAAGTATTAAATTTCCATTTGTGATATTCTATCCATTTATATTTTTCCTGATTACTCATTGTAGAATAATCTTTATCCTGAAATAAGGAATAAGGTGGTGTCATTTGTAATGTCAGAGATATTTCAGAACCTGTTCTGGGATAAATAGGAGCGTCAATAGAATTTCTTGCAAGAGATACAGAATAGCTAAAGTTATTAGAATGTCCTTCATTAAATGAAAAGGTTGAGTAATAATTGTTTAGTTCATAATTCTGGAAACTTATATTTTGATATAGTGTAAAGTAGTCGTCAGGCCATTTTAATCTTTTTCCTAATCCAAATGATATACCGTTAATTTTAATGAATTGTCTGTCAGGGTCAGTTTTTTTCAGACCATTAGATTGTGTGGAGTTATATACAGAGACGCTAAAAGAGTTTGGTTTTTTTCCACCGAGCCATGGCTCAACAAAAGAAGCATTATATGATTGGTAGTAAAGACCGTTGGATTGTGCTCTTATAGTTAATTTTTGTCCATTGCCTGTAGGTATAGGTCGCCATGCATTAGCTTTAAAAAAATCTTTTAAAGCAAAGTTATTAAATGATAGTCCTAATGTTCCAATAACTCTGCCCGCGCCCCATCCTCCTGAGAGTTCAATCTGGTCAGAAGAAGTTTCTTCAACAACATATTCAATATCAACAGTTCCATCTGATGGATTTGGTTTTGGATTTACTGCAAGTTTTTCTGCATCAAAATATCTTAGTTGGGCTAATTCTCTTTGTGTTCTTATAATATCAGAACGGCTGAATAAATCTCCTGGCTTGGTTCTTATTTCACGCATTATGACATTATCATTTGTTTTTACATTTCCCATAATTGACACTTTGTTAATTATAGCTTGCTTGCCTTCATGAATTCTTATTTCAAGGTCAATAGAATCATTTTTAACCATTACTTCAACAGGGTCAATATTAAAAAAAAGATATCCATCATCCATATATAAAGAACTTATATCTCTGCCTTCCAGATTCATATATAGATTTGCATCTAATATTTTTTTATTATAGATATTTCCTTTTTTAATTTTTAGGATAGAATTTAATTCTTCAGATAAATATTTTGTATTACCTAACCATGTAATATTTCTAAAATAATATTTGTTGCCTTCATTAATAGTAATATCAATGTTAACGGTTTTGTTATTATATTTATATATTGTATCTTTTTCTATTTTTATATCTCTATATCCTAATTCATTATATTTTTCAATAATTTTTAATTTGTCATCTTTATAGTCCTCTTTGATAAGTTTTGAGGATTTGAAAATTCTTAATACAACCCGTTTTCTTAAATAATTATTGAGTTGATGTGCTAATGATACAGGATTATGTTCTGATATAATATTAACAGGTATATTAATAATAAGAGAGTCAATATTATAAAAAGGTTTAAAAGTACTTTTTTCTTTAGTGTTTTTTAAAAGATGTTTTAGTTTGGTATCAGAAAATTCAGTATTTCCATAGAATGTTATATTATGTACCTTTATTTTATTTTTTTTGTTAACATCTATAAATAAGATAATACTGTTTGCTGTTGTTGTATCTTTTTTTTGTCTGATATTTATTTCTGTATTTGTATATCCTTTGTCAGTAAAATATTGTTTTATAATATTTTCAGTTCTTATAATTAGGTTACTGGTAACAACATCGCCTTTGGTTAGTTTTATTTCTTTTCGTATATTATCAAGTTCTGATTTTTTTATGCCTGTTGTTGAATATTTAGATAATCTTGGCAGTTCTTTTAAGTTGATGTTAAGAAAAATTATATCTCCCTGTATTTTTGAAGCTGATATAGTAATATCTTCAAAGAGTTCTTGTTTCCATAAATTTTCTATAGCTCTTGTGATTTTATCGCCCGGAATTTTTATTTTATCTCCCACAGTAAGTCCTGTAAGTTCTATTAATACGTTATTTTCTATATATTGTATTCCTGTTATAGTTATTCCTCCTATCTCATATTCTTTTGGGTTTGAATAATTTATTTGTGATAAGTCATCTCCTAAATTTATTTGTGCTTTTAATGATAAAGAGATAAATAATAATGTAATGAAAGAGAATATATATTTTTGGTTCATTGTTAATTTTTAATTAATCTGTTTGCTAATTTTTCCAAATCTTCTTTCGCGTTTTTGATAATCAATAATAGCTTTATAAAGGTCTTCTTTTCTAAAGTCAGGCCATAATTTTTTTGTAAAGTATAGTTCTGAGTAAGCTATTTGCCATAACAGGAAATTACTAATTCTGTATTCGCCACTTGTTCGTATTAGTAAATCAGGGTCAGGTATTGAAGATGTTGATAAAAAAGATTCAAACAGGTTTTGATTAATATCATTTATTGATATTTCATTATTTTTAATTTTTTGTGCAATATTTTTGGTAGCATTAACAATTTCACAGCGGGAACTATAGCTCAGGGCGAATATCAATGTTAACTGTGTATTATTAGAAGTGCTTTTTATAGCTTGCATGAGTTTTTTATTACAATTTTTCGGTAAACTTTTTAAATCTCCAATTGCTAGTAAACGGATATTATTATTATTTAGTGTATCTATTTCTTTATTAATAGTTGTTACTAATAAATTCATTAGTGCATTTACTTCATATTTAGGGCGTTTCCAATTTTCTGTTGAAAATACATATAAAGTAAGATATTTAATCCCTATTTCCGCACTGGCTTCAGTAATTTCTTTAACAGAAGCAACACCATTTTTATGTCCAAAAATTCTTTTTTTACCTTTTTTTTGAGCCCATCTGCCATTACCATCCATAATAATGGCAATATGTTCAGGTAATTTTTTTAAATTTATGTTGTCTTTAATATTCATTTATTCAAATAGTAAAAAGA
>CAZOSY010000098.1:0-9539 GCA_964582565.1 uncultured Bacteroidales bacterium
GGAAGTATGGCAAATAATCCAGAAAGATTTACCCCAAAATAATAGATTATACTGCCACTGCCACTGCTACTGCCACTGCCACTATCTTATTATTTGTTTGTAGCATTGTGCTACGTTAAGCCTTTGGCTAGGTTAAAGACCTATGACACGAATTAGTCCTCTGCCACTGATATGTTGAGAAAGTAACATATAGAATTTTAGGTTTTTAGTCCTATTAAGGATGTTAGCTTAACTCAACAATGGTTAACAATATTAAATTTATGTTTAACATCAAAAATTATAAAGTTATGAAAAATTTTAAATTATTTATCGGTATTGATATATCAAAAAAAAACTATTGGTGTATCGTTATTAACATCTGAAAAGATTAAAGGGTTACCTTACAAGCGATTTTGATAATAATACAAAGGGCTATAAAATAATGATGAAATAGATTAACTCAATGTATAAATTCAGATGAGATTTTGATTAGAGCAATTAGAAATTATAAAAAAATTCTATATAAAATATTCTGCCAAAAAATGTATGAATATTATAAATAGTGCCTGCACGAAAACAAATAATATTTTCTCATATTGTCATTCAGAATTTATTTCGGAATCTGATTATCAAGTTATTATAGATTCTGAAACAAGTTCAGAATGACAAAAAGTAGCAGATAAATTATTGTAGAACAAAATGGTATAGGAAAAATTATTCCCGGTAGAGGATATATAATATAACATCTACGATGTAAAATATTCATATAAATAAATGTACTACAATAATTTAAGCTCTACGAGCTAAAATTCATACTATGTGATATTAAAAAAAAATATTGTATCTTTGTCAAGATTAAAAAAAATTGCTCAACGTGTTTTGCAATTTTCTTTATTCAAAAGTAAAAAAATGAATTTTTAGAATCCACGATATGTTAAAAATTTCTATTTTTGTTGCAGTTTCAAACAGGATATCTAAAATCAATACTTTTGTCTTTAGAATTTTGTTTAAATATTAAGTAAATAAAAGAATATAGTATGTTTGAAAATTTAAGTGATAGCATTAACAAAGCATTTAAAATTCTTAAAGGTCATGGTATTATCACAGAAATTAATGTTGCAGAGACCTTAAAAGAAGTACGCAAAGCACTTTTGGATGCTGATGTAAATTATAAAATTGCTAAAAGTTTTACTGACAAAGTAAAAGAAAAAGCATTAGGACAAAATGTATTAACAGCAGTTTCGCCCGGACAATTGATGACAAAGATTGCTAAGGAAGAGCTGACAGAATTGATGGGAGGACAAAAGACAGATATTAATCTTAAAGCAAGCCCTGCTATTTTTTTGATTGCCGGATTACAAGGTTCCGGTAAGACTAGTTTTTCTGCTAAATTAGCAAAATATCTAAAAAATAAAAAAGGAAAAAATCCTTTGATGGTTGCCTGTGATATATACCGTCCTGCTGCAATTGAGCAGTTAAAAGTTTTAGGTGAACAAATAAATGTTGAAGTATATAGCAAAGAAGAGAGTAAAGACCCTGTTCGTATAGCTAAAAAATCAATATCTTATGCAAAAGAAAACTCTTATGATGTGGTAATTATTGATACAGCAGGTCGTTTGGCTGTTGATGAGATGATGATGAATGAGATTTCTGAAATAAAAAAAACTATTAACCCTCATGAGACCTTGTTTGTCGTTGATTCAATGACAGGACAAGATGCTGTTAATACTGCCAAAACTTTTAATGACAGATTGGATTATGAAGGTGTTGTGCTTACAAAATTAGATGGTGATACTCGTGGCGGAGCTGCCTTATCTATTCGTTATGTAGTGAACAAACCTATAAAATTTGTCAGTATAGGAGAAAAACCTGATGCTATTGACATATTTTATCCTGAACGGATGGCTGACAGAATTCTTGGAATGGGTGATATTGTATCATTGGTTGAACGTGCACAAGAGCAATTTGATATTGACGAGGCAAGGAAATTACAAAAAAAAATTGCTAAAAACAAATTTGATTTTAATGATTTTTTGGATCAGATACAACACATAAAAAAAATGGGTAATGTCAAAGATTTAGTTGGAATGATACCAGGTGTAAGCAAAGCTATTAAAGATGCTGATATTGATGACAATGCCTTTAAGGGTGTAGAAGCTATTATAAAATCTATGACACCTGAAGAGAGGGCAAATCCTGTGATTTTAAATGGAACCCGCCGTAAAAGAATAGCTCTTGGAAGTGGAACAGATATTCAAGAGGTAAATCGCCTTATTAAACAATTTACTGATACCAGTAAGATGATGAAAAAAATGTCTGGGGCAGGAAAAAATCCTATACAAATGATGAAAAATATGAAAGCAATGAAAAATTCACGATAAATAAATTTTAATCTTTGCGTCATAGTAACTTTGCGGTGAAACAATTATTAAATAAAAACATACCGCAGAGACACAAAGACACAAAAAAAAATATAATTGTGAATCATTAATTAACTATTTAACTTTTAAACTTGTAACTACTTAAAAATGAACTAATTACACAAACGCAAACAATGAAAATAATTGATGGGAAAAAAATTTCAGAAGAGATAAAAAAAGAGATAGCTAAAAATGTTGCTGAAATAATTGATAAAAAAAATGAGAGAGTTCCTCATTTAGCAGCAATACTTGTTGGCGAGAATCCTGCAAGCAAAACTTATGTTGCAAATAAAGAAAAAGCATGCAAAAGAGTTGGATTTATATCTTCTGTATATAAATACACTAAAACAATTACAGAAAAAAAATTACTGGAAGTTATTGATTTTATCAATAAAGATGATGAAATAGATGGATTAATAGTGCAGCTACCTTTACCAAAGCATATATCTGTTGATAAAATAATTAACAGTATTGACCCTAAAAAAGATGTTGATGGTTTTCATCCTATAAACATTGGCAGAATGGCACTTGCATTACCTGCATATATTCCTGCTACTCCAAAAGGGATATTAGAACTTATTAAACAATATAAAATAGATACACAAGGGAAAAATTGTGTTGTAATAGGCAGAAGTCATATTGTTGGCTTGCCAATGAGCATATTAATGGCTCGCAAAGATTATCCCGGAAATTGCACGGTAACATTATGTCATAGCAAAACTAAAAATTTGAAACAGATATGTTTAAATGCTGATATCCTGATAGTAGCTATTGGAAAACCTGAATTTGTTACTGCTGATATGGTTAAAAAAAATGCTGTTGTTATTGATGTAGGAATGCACAGGGTTAAATCTTCTTTGACAAAATCAGGATTTAAACTAAAAGGTGACGTTGCTTTTGCTCAGGTTTCAAAAAAATGCAGTTATATCACTCCTGTCCCGGGAGGAGTAGGTCCAATGACAATAACTTCCCTTTTGATTAATACTTTAAAAGCTAACAGAAAAGAAATTTATACATAATGTTTTTCTCTTTGAATACTCTAAAAATAAAACTCTTTATAATATATAGTTTGTTTATAACCGTTAAGGTTCATGCACAGATATGTGGTTGCACAGACCGTAATGCTAACAATTATAATAATGCAACTGTTAATGATGGCTCTTGCATTTATGATAAAACTATATATCATCCTGATATTTTAATAGATTCTTTGCCAGCTATTATTGATGAAACTTCGGGATTGATATATTATGATGGAGCATTATGGACACATAATGATAGTGATAGAAAACCTGAAATATATAAATTTGATACAATCACCGGACATATATTACAAACTGTTAAAATAAATAATGCTGTAAATATTGACTGGGAAGATATTGCTCAGGATTCTAATTATATATATATTGGAGATTTTGGTAATAATAATGGATATAGAACTGATTTAAAGATATACAAAATTTTAAAAAAAGATATTACAAAAGGGAAAAATATCTCTGTAAATGCTTCTGTCATCAACTTTTCATTTAGTGACCAGACAGATTTTATCCCAAATCATTGTAATAATAATTTTGACTGTGAAGCTTTCTTTTTTTTTCAAGATAGCTTGTATCTTTTTAGCAAAAATTGGATTGACAAAAAGACCAAATTGTATGTATTGCCATGTATGCAGGGAAATTATATTGCAACATTGATAGATTCCTTTGATGTTAATGGGCTTATAACAGGAGCAGATATTAATATAATTACAAACGAAATAGCTTTTATTGGATATAATAATTATATACCGTTTGTTTGGCTGTTTTTTGACTTTAAAGGGAATAAATTTTTTTCGGGAAATAAAAGAAGAATAGACATATCAGGTTTAGATTTTGTACAAACAGAAGGAATAACTTATACATATAATAAAAATATTTTAATATCAGCCGAAAAATCATTAGTTGCACAATGTGTTTATCGTATTAATACAGCTTTATGGATAGATTCTAAAAAATAGAACATCCGTAATAAAAAACACAAAAATAATCCTGAAATGACCCTGAAATGACCCTGAAACAAGTTCAGGGTGACGTTGTTCAGGGTGACATTGTTCAGGATGATGTTGTTCAGGCGAACGTGATTAAGCATAAGTTTCTGACATACAAGGAAGAGAACGGCTTTAGCGAACAAATAATTTTTTCAAGACAAAAGATAAGAGTAAAAAGTTTAATGTTTAATATTTAAAGATGAAAATAATTTTGGCAACTTTGCATCTTAATGAGAGATTTAAAATGTTAATAACTTTTTATACCTGAATAGTTGTATTACATTATATTTGTGATTTTAAAACCTTAAAAATATTATATTATGACAAATTATTTTATTTCTATTATAGTTTTTTTATTTGCTACAATATGGAGTAGCTTAGACACCAATGCTTGTACCAATTTTCTTTTTACAAAAGGTGCAACAACAGATGGTTCAACAATGATAACCTATACTGCTGATTCGCATACTTTATATGGAGAATTGTATTACACTCCAGCAGCAGATTATCCTGAAAATGCTATGTTGGATATTTATGAATGGGATACCGGTAAATTTTTAGGAAAAATAAGCCAAGTAAGACATACTTATTCTGTGATAGGTAATATGAATGAATATCAGGTATCTATTGGAGAGACCACTTATGGCGGACGAAAAGAATTGCACCATCAACCTGATGCTATTATAGATTATGGAAGCTTAATGTTTATTGCTTTGCAAAGAGCAAAGACAGCCCGTGAAGCTATTAAAGTAATGACAGACCTGGTCGCTGAATATGGATATTACAGTGGAGGAGAATCTTTTTCAATTTCCGACCCTAACGAAGTCTGGATTATGGATATGATAGGTAAAGGTAATAAAGGACAAAAAGGTGCTGTATGGGTTGCCCGTAAAATACCTGACGGTTATATAAGCGCTCATGCAAATCAGGCAAGAATTACAACTTTCCCTTTTAGCAAAGAAAATAAATTTTTTGATAAAAATCAAACAACATTTTGCTCTAATGATGTAATTTCTTTTGCAAAGTGGAAAGGATATTTTAAAGGAAAAGACAAAAATTTTAGTTTCTCTGATACTTATGCTCCTGTTGATTTTGGAGGAGCACGTTTTTGTGAGATAAGGGTATGGGCTATGTTCCGCAGAGTGAACAGTGAAATGGATAAAGATAAATATATTGATTATGTAAGAGGAATAATTAAAAAAGATAAAAATGGATATGCTAAAGATAGACTTCCTCTTTGGATTAAACCTGACAAAAAAATATCTTTGCATGATGTGATGGGATTGCTGAGAGATCATTTGGAAGGAACTGAATTTGATATGACAAAAGATATTGGAGCAGGTCCTTTTGGACTTCCTTATCGCTGGAGACCATTATCATGGAAAGTTGACAGTATAGAATATGTAAATGAACGTGCTACTTCTACTCAACAGACAGGTTTTTCTTTTATAGCTCAGGCTCGTTCATGGTTGCCAGATCCTATAGGAGGCATTTTTTGGTTTGGCGTTGACGACAATAACAGTTGTTGCTATGTTCCTATGTATTGTGGAATGACAAAAGTGCCTGAAAGTTATGCTGTTGGAAATGGAAACATGCTGGAATATTCAGATAACTCTGCCTTTTGGGCTTTTAATGAAGTTTCAAATTTTGCTTATCTGAAATATAATGTTATGATAAAAGACATACAAAAAGTGCAAAAAGAATTAGAAACAAAATTTATTGCTTATACTCCTGTTGTTGATTTAGCTGCTCAAAAACTTTATAAAACAGATAAAGACCTTGCCCGACAATTTATTACTGATTATTCTGTTGCTCAGGGAGATTATACTGTGAAAAGATGGAAAGAATTAAGAAAATATCTGCTTATAAAATATATTGACGGGAATGTAAAAAAAGAAGAAAACGGCCATTTTAAAAAGACAAAAGATGGTATGCCTGTCTATCCTGCTCAAAACGGCTATCCTGAATGGTGGTATAAAGAATTAATTAAACATACAGGAGATAAATTTAAACTTATAAAGCAAAAGACGGAAAAATAACAGGAAGATAAAATTTTGTTTTAACAAACTGAACGTTAGCAGTAAGAATAGTTTGGCATTTTAACTGCTTATCGTATCTATTTACAGTAAACTTAATTAAAATTATAAACCTACCAAAAACCGATTTCCGCCAAATTATTTTTTACTGCATGTTGTGCTTATTACCTTTTGCAATGATATTTTCAGCCCATTTTTTTGCTAAATTATTTTCAAAAATAATAAACTCTTGTCCTTTTGATGCAGATTGAAAATAGTTTTCTTTAAACGAATTCTTAGAATGATAAGAAATATCTATATTTTTGAAAAATGAAGGTAACTCCCATCTGCTTTTTGAAAATCCATTTTTGGTTAATACTAAATCTTTATGAAATTTCATTAATCCAAAGCCAGTTAAGTTTTCATTAAAATCTAATTTATCTTTTGCCTCATAAATACAGTTATTGCTATTATATATATATTTATTTTTATATATATATTTATTTTGTGAATGTGGATGAAAAGAAAAATCCCTTTTTAATTTTTCAATTTCAGTATGGATATTTAGTATTTGTAAATAGCCATAGATTAAATGAATCTTTGGAGAATTTTTAACATAATTTATTCGACCATTTTTATATTCAGTTTGCCTAAATGTCCCAAAGAATAAAAATAAGTCGTTTATACCAACACCATTATTTCTTAAATGCCCTTGAGCACTTCCTGTCTGGCCAAATAATGGTTTCCAATTTTTCGGACGGCTTAAAATATCCTTTCTTAAATCTGGGTCTAAATGACACGTGTAATTCTCCCTAATTTTCGTTGTTGGTTTTAATTCTTTAATTATTTCAAAGTAGGATTTATTATTATATCGCAAATCACTAAACTTTATTTTTTCATCTATTGCGGGGATAGGTAATGAAAGTAATGTTCCGTCTGGAAGAATTGGACTTGGTTGTCCTCCATATTTATCATCAAAACCTTTTCTACTTAATATTATTTTCATATTTATTTTTTCCTTGGCCAATTATGTGGATAATCAAATAATCCTTTATTATATTTTTTTTCAATATACTCAATAAATAATTTTACTCTTTCAAAATCATGTGTTCTAACACCCTGGCTTGATTGCCCTTGTGGGACTTTAGGTCTTATTCGGTCTGGAATTACTATTGCTGAGTTTCCGAAATAATAGCATCAAGATTATAAAATATTTGTTTTCGTTTAACTTCTCTTGAACCTTCTTTTTGAACTATTAAGAAATCCTTAATAGTTGAATTTTCTTTGAGTTCTCCTTCTTCAAATATACTTTTTAGGTGCATATTTATATTGGGAACAGTGGTCTGAAACAACTCAGCCATAAGTTTTTGGGTAAGCCAAACTGTTTCATCCTGAAAACGAACATCTAATTTTGTTTCTCCGCTTTCTGTTTGGTATATGATTATTTGTGATTTGTTTTCTTGCATAATATTCACTTGTTTAGATTACACTCTCCTCCACAATTTTAATTTCCTCCTCTGCCAATTCATACAAGTCATAAACCATTTGGTCGATTTCTTTATCCGTTGTGTTTATTTCATCTTGTAATTGGTTTATTTCTGTTTTATAAGAATTAAAATATTCTTCCCATTCATCTTGTTGAACAAGTAAAAATTTAATTTTTTGTTTTTTGAGTTCTGTTACAAAAGTTTTAAAATCGTATTCGTAAAAAACATCTACCTTTTTACTGATTTTTTCTATTTCAAAATTATCTTTTATCCGATTTAAAAACTTGTTTTTCTTTTCTTGTAATCGTTTATTTAAGGACAACATTTTGTCTGCTTTTGAATTGAAATCACAACTATTAATGGAAGAAATAGAAGGTAAAGGGATAGATTTTATTTCACCAATAGGAACGTGATTAGTCATATTGTAAAACTTAAAATAATAATTCACAAGTTTACTATTAAGAATTAATAATAACTGTTTATTATTAATCTCACTTAATTTTGAAAAAACATAATTTGTTGTGTGTCCACAAAGAATATTAGTTTTTATTAATGCGTTAATTCTTCGGTTTATTCCTGAATTTGATACCTCTTGAAATATTATTCGTTCTATCAAATGATGTTTTCTATTAGAAATAGTAATTGGACAAAATTCATTTATTTCTTCTTTCTGTAAATAACGTGATATATGATTTCCTCTAATTAATTGTAGATTACTTTCATTTTTTTCAAATATAAAATGTTCTTTTTTAGTGCTAACATTTATTTCTCCCTGATAACCTTCAATGAAATCATCAAATTTATTTTTAAATGAATTAATTTTTTTTATTGTAATATTCTCACCTTTAATTAGTTTTCTTTTATTTTTTAATATTTTTGAAATATTAATTATATCTTCAAATTGTTCCTTTGTATAGTTAAAAGTATATTTCTTTAATATAGGCTTTGATAATGTAATTATTGCTACTGCTTGTGTGACATTTTTGAATACATTTTCTTTTTCAGGATATTCTACTATACAATCAATTTTAACATTTTTAAGAATAAAGTTTCTTGTTTCTAAACTGTCATTACTTGTAAGATAATTTGAAGGTGTAATAAATCCAAGTTTACTGATGTTATTCTTGATTAAGCCAATTGATAGTTCAAAAAACAATTTATATAAGTTTGTTTTACCTCCTTTTGAAACTTTATAATTATTTGAATAATAATGACTGAAAATATCAGAAGAACTTACAACAACATAGGGCGGATTACCAATAACGACATCAAAACCGCCTTTGTATTCAGCTCTATGTGCGTATTCTTTAGAGCATAGAAATTCTTTTTTTATTTTTTCTATTTCTTTACTTTTTGGCAGTTCGTGTTTTATTCGGTTATTTCGTATATATTCTATGGTATTATTTAGATAGTTTTCGTCTTTTATTTCGCTTTTTCCGAATTTTTGCGTCCAGAGGGAATTATATTTTTTCTTTTCTTTTTTACCTTCGGTTTCGGTATCGGATAAGGGGATAGCATCTTCTCTTTCCTTCTCGTCTATAGTCGCCACTGAGGCGGACAAGGGGATAGCATCTTCTCTTTCCTTCTCGTCTGCAGTCGCCACTGAGGCGGA
>CAZOSY010000099.1:0-9448 GCA_964582565.1 uncultured Bacteroidales bacterium
TAAAAAAATATTTATTTTTGTTGTTTTAAATTAATAACTAACTGAAGTTTCGGACTTGCTAAGTTGTTGTTAATCAACAAAAGAATATTTCAGTCGGGCGCCTGACCGATATGTTATAAAACGACAAGCCCTGAAAGGGCGTAATCAAAATTGGAAAATCGGTCAGGCGCCCGACTGATTCATCATAGGAAAAAGACCTTTCAGGAAGAATATTTAGAGTTCCTGAAGGAGTATAATATAGAGTATGATGAAAGATACTTATGGGATTGAGATTACACCCTTTCAGGGCTTAGCCTAGTATTGTATTTATATTCACAGGGCTACACCCTGCGTTGATATATAATGCCCTTTCAGGGCTTAAACCTGATTGACAGCAATGTAATAAGT
Organism: uncultured Bacteroidales bacterium; assembly: GCA_964582565.1. GTDB lineage: Bacteria > Bacteroidota > Bacteroidia > Bacteroidales > CAZZDX01 > CAZZDX01. Next base: position 388 of record CAZOSY010000099.1, read on the forward strand.
CCGAAACTTTAATAACTAAAATATTATTTTTGCTTATAAAATTAAAAATAATTTATAAATAAACATAAAAAAAATGAAAAAGCTGATTTTATTTTTAATACTTATTTGTTCCTTAATTAATAAGCAAGGTATATCACAAAGTTTTGATGCAAAAACCTTGATATGGTTACAATTAGAAAACTTAAATGATTCACTTAATATTAATATTATTGATAGCAATATTCTGAATTTGCATGTATATATTGCGGGAAATATAGCTTCTTCAATTCCTAAAGATACAAACACATTAGCTTATTTAAATTATAATCCTGCATTAAATTTTAACACAAACACTATTGAAGGATTTAATATTCCTTTAAAGTTAAAAGGTAAAAACTCAAAAACGTTATTTATTGTATCTCAGGTAAAGGATACAAAGAATGAAAATGCTGTATGGACTTACCAATTAAATTCAAAAAAAATTGTTGGTTTAACTTCGCAGGAGCTTATTACAATGAATAAAACTTATAAATATGCCGACAAAAACCTAATACACCCTTTCATCAATACAATTGTATTTACTGTTAATGAAAATATTTCGGACTCAACTGCTGGTTTTTATTTTGGTAAGAACGACAGTTTGGGTTTTGACGGCTTAATTGCAGAAATACTTTTGTTTGATACACATTTGAAAGGTGATGAGCTAATCAAATGGCAAACCTATCTGGCTATTAAATATGGGATAACTTTAAATGAAATTGATTATATGGATGGAAAGGGAAATGTAATATGGGAAAATAACAGTAATTACACTCAATCAATTGCGGGTATAGGGAAAGATACATTGTATGGGTTAAATCAGAAGCAATCTTATTCTACAAGTGATGAGGACTGCATAAAAATTGGTGCAGGAAACATTGACTCAACAAATATAAAAAACAATTACCCATTAAAACAGGGGCAGTTCATCATTTGGGCTAATAACGGCTATGCTGTCCAAATTGAATATGATACAGCAAATGTAATCTATGATACTACTGATTATATGTATTATAGTTTACTAAGCAGAAAATGGCTTTTAAAAACCAGTGGCACAAACAGCAATACAATTTCAACTCAGTTGATTTTTGATGGTTCAAAATTGAATGTTACGTCAACAGATGAATTTTACTTGATTGTTGATCACAGTGCGACTGATGATTTTTTTCCGGAAAATGCTGTATTATTTCTGCCCGACAGTATCACTGACAATGGATTAGTATATTTCAATAATCTGTTATGGGATACCGACGAATCCGGTAGTGATATGTTTACTTTCTCTTTTCCTAAAAACTTCTATGCAAATCCCCAAAATGAACAGATTTTATCAGTCAGCAATAATCCACGGAACTCCGACAACAAAAAAGCCGATGAAAATAATGGCAATGGTATAACTTATCATCTCTACCCTAATCCTACACCAGGTAAATATATATTGGACGTAATTACCGATACAAAAACAGATTTTGAAGTAAAATTGCTGGATGTAAACGGTAGAATGATTAAAACCTTTAGGAAAAATTATTCTGATTATTATAAAATTGAAGATGAATTATCCGATAAAGGCATGTATTTTCTTGAAGTAAGAAGCGCTTATGAGTTAAGAGTTTTTAAAATGATTATGAAATAATATATTAAATTTAAAACGCTTTTGAAATATTAAATACTAAACTTTCGGGTTTCATAATGCAAATATAAACAAATGTATATATTAATACACAACAAGAGTCGATTTTTCGTGCAGGGACTACATATTTAAAATTGCCCTGAAAGGGCAAAATCAATAACATAGGGCGATAGCCCTGTGAATGAACAATAACAAATGACATAAGCCCTGAAAGGGCGTAATCAAAATTGGAAAAAGTTAAATCTCATTCATCACCGAAAAAAGACCTTTCAGGAAGAATATTTAGAGTTCCTGAAGGAGTATAACATAGAATATGATGAAAGATACTTATGGGATTGAGATTACACCCTTTCAGGGCTTAGCCTAGTATTGTATTTATATTCACAGGGCTACACCCTGCGTTGATATATAATGCCCTTTCAGGGCTTAAAAATGTTCATTTTTTATTAGAGTAAAGCAGCATAAATAACTATAAATGGTTATTGCTTTTGTTGTGTGTTGATATTCAATACATTAGCTTTATAAAATTGTTCTAATTTAGTCTGTTTTATGGTTTTAATAACCTGATAGACAGCAATGTACTAAGTCCGAAATTTAAATTAAACAGATTATGAAAAAAAATTTTACAATAATATTACTGGTTTCAGTTTTTACATTATTTCTCTATGCATTTGTTATAAAAAACAACCGCATATATGAAAGAACACCAAACAATAGAAAAATAACACCCTGCAATGTTTCGGATAAGGAAAACAATCTTGCTGATAACAGTGCTAACTGTGTAATTCCAAACTCAGGACAAGAGAAAGTACAGGTACTTCCCAATAGCATCACCTATAACGGAAATCTTGCCTACCACAGTTCAGGAAGTTTTGTTTATAAAGTTCTCATTGACAGAGCCATTGAATATTTCAGTGAGATTTACCTTTCTTATGAATATTACGGACTGGAAGATCCTTATAGTATATGCCGCAGTATCAATGATAATGTGGCTATAGGTGGTTATATCTTTAAAAAGGACACTCTCTGGAAAAAGCATCAGGAACGTATTTCCGGCAAAAGCTTAAAAACTGGTGAAAACATTATCCGCTTTTCTTTACCGACAGAAGCCGGACTGAACTACAGCATCAGAAATATTCAACTTCATTTAAACCATAAGAACGTCTCTGAAAAGGATAGAATATTATGGGTTAACCAGCCGCAAACCGCGTACTATTTTAAAAAGTATGGTTACATTAACGGCTATATACAGGGAAAAGACAGCGAAAAAGCCCTGATAACGGTAAACGGTGAAAAAGCACGCCTAAACCACCATGAATTTGAAAAATTCGCTCAAAAACCTGACTCTGAAAATGAGGATTGGGAAGCTGTTATAGAAGCTGTTTTTCCTGATGGTGAAAAGTTGGCTACTGTTGTTAACTTTGATAAACCTATTGAACCTGACTATTTAATAAGTGATGTTAAAGAAAACAGATTTATAAAAAAGCAAGTCCGTGCTTTAAAAAGTTTTGAAATAAATCTTGACAGTATAAAAATACAAGGAGAAGAAAATTCTTTAAAAGAAAACACTGAAATCTCTATCACTTCCCTAAGAAATATAGATTTTGCATCTTTAAGTGCAGGCATGGTGAATGTAACAGCCGGAGCAGCTGGTTACAAATTTTTACCTCATGGTATGACCTTTGAAAAAGATGTTAATATCGCTATGGCATACAACAAAAATTTAATTCCAGCCGGCTATTCAGCACAGGATATAATAAGCTATTATTTTGATGAAAAATTATGCCAATGGCTAGCTTTGAAAAGAGATAGCATAGATTTGACACAAAATCGTGTTGTATCAAAAACCAACCATTTTACAGATTTTGTGAATGTAATCATCAAAGTGCCTGAAGCACCTGATGTAAATGCTTACACCCCGACAAGCATTAAGGAACTGAGTGCTGCCAATCCTCTTGAAGGATTTAGCTTAATGCAACCACCTGTCGCCAACAATATGGGCTCTGCCAATATGAGTTACCCCATTGCAATACCTCCCGGCAGACAAGGGCTACAGCCACAAATAAACATTACATACAACAGTCAGAATGGTAATGGCTGGATGGGTATAGGATGGGATATTTCTTTCCCTTCAATATCTGTTGAAACACGCTGGGGTGTGCCTATATATAGTACTTCTATTGAAACTGAATCATATCTTATAAACAGCAGACAACTTTTGCCCTTAACATACCGCAAAGAATTTGAATCCCGCACAAACGACAAACAATTTTATCCAAGAGTGGAAGGCGATTTTAACAGGATAATAAGGAAAGGAAATAACCCAAAAAACTACTGGTGGGAAGTAACCGACAAAAACGGTATTAAATATTTTTACGGAAAACTTTTCGACAGCAATGCTTTGGATCCCAATAGTGTTCTAAGGGATGACAACGGCAACATTGCTCATTGGGCTTTAACAGAAGTAAAAGATTTACACGGCAATTACGTACGCTATTTTTATAATACGGTCATTGATGCCGGCATAGCGAATGGTAATGTATTGGGTAGACAAATTTATGTGGATACAATAAAATATACAGGTTTTGATAATACAACATCACATTATTATATACCAAATACACCAGGAAAGTATATGGTTGTGTTCAATCTTGAGGATAAAGCCAAATACCGCAGAAAAGATATTATTATAAATTGCAGATACGGTTTTAAGCAGGTTACAGCCGATTTGTTAAAAAATATTGACGTTTATTTTGATACTACTTTACTTAAACGTTATTATTTCGGTTATAAGAATACGGAAGAAACATTTTTCAAAACATTGCTTACTTGTTTTGGAGAAATGAATGTTAATACAAACCAAGGTTTGGATACGACTTGGGATACAAGGCACTGGTGCGTTAGTGATATTTGTGGTTACAATTCGAAAGAAACTGGAATTATTGAATTACAAAACTTTCGGTATTATTCGAATTCCGGCTTTGAAGATGAAGTTACTCTGAATACTTTTAACGATGAAGTTAAAGGCAAAACCTATACAGGCAATAACAATAAGGTAACATCATTAGGTGGTTCCGCTACAAGCGGATTTAGCGGTGGCGCTGCATTTACTGTAGGAATAGGGTATAACATTGCATTGAAAAACTTAAGTATAGGAGGCAATTTTAACTGGAACACTGATAAAAGTTACGGTTTGCTTACACTTATTGACATTGACGGCAATGGCTTACCGGATAAAGTTTTCAAGAATAGTAATGGATACCTTAAATACAGAAGACAATTGTATGATACTGCATCAAAAAATTATTATTTTGATTCTATACGAGATATTACAGGAATAAACAACTTCTTAGAAACTTCAGGACGTTCATCTTCCTTGGGTGGAGAACTTTCATTGGGTATAAATGCCGGTTTGGAAAAGAATAAAGGCACTTCAATAATAAGTACCTATTTTTCCGATGTGAACAGTGACGGATTACCAGATATCATCAGTAGCGGGCAAGTGTATTTTAACAGGACAAACGGTGTTTTTTCTGTTTCGCAAAACGATACTGTATATTTTGCCGATAGCTGCCAATACATCATACATTCAGGTAGTGTAAACGACAGTGTATTTATACATTCACTAAATGAAAAGCCAGATTTTTCCAACTGGGGCATAACAATATCTCACGATGCCGTAAGAGTATGGCGTGTGCCATATACAGGAACTGTTGTTATTAAAGCCCCTATACAACTTATTGAAGACACCTCACAGGCACGTTTATCATCTACTACAGCCAATGGTGTATGGTACTTTATACAGCACAATGATATTAACAAAGTATTTGACTCTATTGCGTCTGACGACTACACCCTAAAAAATACGCAGCAGCTTCAGTTTGATGTTAAAAAGGACGATATGATTTATTTCAGACTTAATTCGCATGTAGACAGATCTTTTGATAAAGTGAACTGGGACCCGCAGATTAAATACCTTAATCAAGATACAACTGTGATTGATTCTGACAATAAAAAAATATACAAATACAAAGCATCTGAAGATTTTTTATTAAGCACTCCTCAGATTTATACCATGCCGTTTGATGGCATTGTTCACTTTACAGGCAATTATACTATGCCTGCAATGAGTGATGATATTACACTCAAACTGATTAAAAATTCAGACAATTTTTTGGTTCGTAATTATCCCAGTTCCGTTTCCGTAAATGTTAATCTTGATACTGCTTTTTCGGTAAGTGCCAACGATACTGTTACTTTACTGGTAACAGCTCCATCAAATGTGCAATGGTCTGCTATTAATTTCTATCCCATACTGTATTATGATACTATATATAGTCCTTCAATACCTTCAACCGACATTTTGGGCAATAATACCGTAGAATATCATCCTGTTGTCCAATACTCTGTTTTTCCAAACCCATTATTTCCATCGGTTCGTCATTCTATTGAAAGTGATATTACAGTATATCCATCATTGCTATTTAGTAGTAGTGTATCAGGAACTATAACACTTACAATAAAAACAAATAATCATTTGATTTCCAAATGCGATTTAACTATTGAAAATGGAATAATTACTCAACCTATCCCTATCCCTCAAATTCCAGTACCTAATAATCAGTCAGTATATTTTGATTATTTTACAGATAATTTATCTTTAGCTTCGGCAATAACTAATTGCAGAGTGACAGATAGTGTTAGTGTTACATATTATCAAGCCGGTTTACATACTGTTTATTTAAGCAGTTTAAACCGTTTCGGTAATTTGTATCGTGGCTGGGGACAGTTTGCTTACAATCATGAAGGTATTGCGCCTGACAATGCAATGATACAGGATTCTCTGGTTCTGAATAATGCCTATACTGACACTAATCAAATTGCTATAGACACCAGTAATTTAGACACAACTTATTCTTGTGTTTCAGACCTTTTTAATACTTATGCTGACCGTGATCCCATGGAAAGTGTATTTATTTATATGCAACCCTCTGCAAAAGATACTTGCTGGAAAGGCTTCGGTGAATTGACAACTGTTAAACCATCGGTTGTTTCACATACTATTGACACTTTTGACGTTGAATTATCTGAAAATCCTATCCCTTTTATCAATGCTCAAACCCCTGTCAAAGCCATAAAAAAAATCAACAAATCAAAAACAAGATCATGGTTTGTACATGGGGGTCCATTAGGTTATTCACACACATCAGGTTATAATTATTCTATTTCAGATTATATTGATATGAATGGAGATGGCTATCCTGATATTGTTGGCAGAAAAAAAGTGCAATATTCAACACCACAAGGAGGATTAAGCAACTATATAAAAGAAATTCCTAATTTCTCGGAGATATTCAGCTCTTCATTCGAATCTCAAGGATCTACTTTCGGCACATCCTATATGCTCAATAAACCATTACCCGGCAACAACCCCAAAACTGCTAAAAACAAAGCAGAGGGAAGCGGTAATATAAGCGGAAACATTGGTTCTGGTAATGATGAAACAAAATTCACATTAACTGACATTAATGGTGATGGTTTGCCGGATAAAATTTTTAAATATGGAAGCGTAAGCTTGAATTTAGGATATAAATTTGCTGAATCGGAAAATTGGAATTTTTATGCATTCCAGGAAGGCGAAAGTAATAATTATGGAGCAGGAGTAGGAATAGGAACTCAATTTTCTTTCCTTAATTCAAGCATCAATGGGGGTTTAGGAGCATCTTTTTCAGACAATAATTCCAATTATCTGTTAATGGATATTAACGGAGATGGTTTGGCTGACATTGTTTATGATGAATCCAATATTATAAAAGCCAAAATAAATACAGGAGCAGGATTTGCTGCTCCAATTAACTGGTTACCAGAGGACTCTTTAAGTAAAAGTGAATCCTATTCCGAAACAATTAATGCAGCCATAACCTTTGGTGTTGTTTTAGGATTTTTACCTGTCAAAATACAGTTTAATCCTAAATTAGGTCTCAGTAAGAGTGTTAATAAGGAAATCGTTAAATTTATGGACATCAATAATGATGGCTATCCCGATTATACTTTTTCTGACAATGAAAATACACTACATGTAAGATACTCCAAAATTGGACGCACTAATCTATTGTATTATGCAGGTAATTTTGCAAAAGGGGGAATATATTTGGATTATAAACCCTCAATAAGCACATTTGATAACCCACACTGTAACCAGTTGTTAAGCAGCGTCCGGGTATTTGACCAAATTACAGACAACGAAATGCTAACCAGCTACTCTTATGACAGTGCCTATTACAGCCGCTACGACAGGCAATTGCTTGGATATAAAATAGTAAAAACTTATGAATACGATACTGAAAATAATGATGCTCTTTACAGAATAAAAACCGAAAAATACCATACAGATAATATACTCTTTAAAGGTCTAAAATACTATGACCTGATTACTGACGCCAACAATAAAAAATATATAGAAAACACATATACCTATTGTTTAAAGGATATTACTACCGGTAATGATATTTCGTGCAATATTTTACCTTGTGTAAATACATCAGAAAATGGCTATCCCGCATTAAGCAAAGTCAATACCTGTTATTACGAAGGGACAGCCCAATACGTTAAGCACACCCGCAAACGTTACGAACACGGACCAAAAGCTAATATTAAAAAATATTACAATGATGGAGAAGTTGAAAATACTCATGATGACTTTTATGCTGAAATAACTTATCATCCGGACATCAGCAATCTTAATCTGACAGGTATTCCTGCAAGTATAATAATTAAAAATAATGCTGACACGCCTTTGCAAAAAAGACAGACAGATATTGATTATAATACGGGAAAAGTTACTGAAATGAGGTTATTCTATGACAATAACAATTTTATTACATATAATATGAAATATGATGCCTACGGAAATCTGGGTCAAATCACTTACCCTCCAAATCTTAACAATCAGCGGTATAAAGTGCGATATGAATACGACAATCTAGTATATACTTATCCTCTCATGATAAAAGATGCTTTAGATTATACATCAACTGCTGTATATGATTACAAATGGGGCAAGCCGGTGCAAACAAAAGATACCGGAGGTAATAAAATGTATTACACTTATGATAAAAGAGGACGATTGCAAACCATTACAGCCCCTTACGAAATTTTCAGTCAGGCACCATATACCATCAAATACAAATACTGGATAAATGACAGGTTAGATTATGAGCATATTGGCAACAGCTATTATGCACATTATTACTGGGCACGGACTTCACATTATGACAATGAATTTCCTACTGACAATATTGTTACTGTTTTATTTACCGATGGCTTTGGCCGCACACTGCAAACAAAAAAAGATGCAACTGTCCAGGGCAACGATGTAATGATTGTTTCAGGTGCAGTACATTATGATGCTTTTGG
>CAZOSY010000100.1:0-9419 GCA_964582565.1 uncultured Bacteroidales bacterium
ATAATATATTAACCAAAATTGTCATTCCGAATGGAGCACATTCACTGAGTTCAGTATAAACTCCGCGGAATGAGGAATCTCATAATATTTAGAAACGATTTTACCTAAATTTTTAAATTTAGTCGGATAGTAGTGATATATTATTTCCTAAATTAGTAGGAATTTGGTATTTTTTGTCTCTTTTATACTGAAAGTAAAGCATAGTAAGATAAATATTTATAAATTTGCATTAAAAAATGGAAACAATTAAATTTTCTGATAAATATTTTATGAAACAGGCATTAAAAGAGGCACAAAAATCTTTTGATGCTGACGAAGTGCCTGTTGGAGCAGTTATTGTATGCAAAGACAAGATTATAGCAAGAGCTCATAATCTGACAGAAAGATTAAACGATGTAACTGCCCATGCTGAGATGCAGGCATTTACAGCAGCTACAGATTATTTAAACAGTAAATATCTTGAGCAATGTATTTTATATGTTACCATAGAACCTTGTGTAATGTGTGCAGGTGCTTCTTTTTGGACACATATCAGCAAAATAGTTTATGGTGCAAAAGATGAAAAAAATGGCTATTCAAAAATATCAGACAAAATCTTACATCCAAAAACAAAGATTAAAAAAGGTGTTATGGAAAAAGAATGTTCAGAACTGATGAAAATTTTTTTTAAAAAAAAAAGATAATAAAAAAAAGAACAATTGTAACATTTTTATATTTATATTCGTCTCATATTTAAAATTATGGCACAACGCAAATTATACAGAAGCAAAACTGATAGATTTATTGCCGGTGTTGCAGGCGGACTTGCTGAATATTTTAATATAGAATCTGTTTTAGTCAGATTGATTTTTGTGCTAATATTTTTTTGGGGAGGAGCAGGAATATTAGCATATATTATACTATGGATAGTAATTACAGAAAAACCTAATTCGCCTGGGGCGGACAAAAAAACTTTTTAGATATGAAAGATGAAAAAAATAATTTTGAAAATGATTCGCCTAAGGCGGATAACAAAAAAGACAAAAAAGACAATAATAGTATTATAGGTGGAATAACTCTGATAACACTTGGCGTATTGTTTTTGATAGACAGATTAGTGCCTAATGTTAACTTTGGCGATTTATGGCCCATAATTCTTATTGTTATAGGAATATTACTTTTAACAAAAAACAATTTTTTAAAATCACAAAAAAAATGAAAAAAATGAAATATAAAAATATTTTCTGGGGAATTATCTTAATTTTAATCGGCTCTTTATTTGTCCTTAAAAATACAGGACTTATTTATTTTAACTGGTCTGTGATAATAAGATTATGGCCATTAATATTAATTGTTTGGGGAATATCTATATTACCCATCAAAAATTATATGAAACTCATATTATCATTTCTGATAATAATATTATCTTTTGTTCTTGTCAATAGTTTTCACCACTATCGCCATAATCATTTTCATAAAAATTTTATAATTGACAAAGAAATTATAATTAAAGAAAAAGATTATAAAAAACAAAAAATAGAAATACTATATGATTCAACAATTACTAATGCTGTTTTGAAATTTGATGCAGCTATGGGAAATTTTATAATAGCTGATACTACTGATAAAATGATAGTTGTTAATAAAAAAGGCAATTCTGAAGATTATAAAATGAGCAGCAAAACAGTTGATAGTTTGCAAACCATAAAAATAAGACCTAAAAATTCTGCTGTTACTATAAGCAATAAGCATAACAATGTATCTGTTAATCTCAATACCAATCCTGTATGGGATTTGGATTTTGATATGGGAGCAGCAGATATTGTTTTTGATTTGAGTATGTTTAAGACTAAGAATATAAAAATTGACGCAGGAGCTTCTTCTATAGATATTAAACTTGGAGATAAATACAAGAACACAAAATTAGATGTTGATGCAGGCGTTTCATCTATCTTAATACAAATACCAAAAAAATCAGGTTGCGAAGTTAAAGTCAATACTGTGCTTTCAGATAATAATCTGCAGGGATTTAAAAAAATAAAAAAACATATTTACAGAACTGATAATTTTAAAAACAGTAATAATAAAATTTTTATAACTGTTGATGCAGGCGTTTCAAGTTTTAATGTAAGAAAATATTAGGTATGCTTGTAAAATAATCATTGATAATATAATGATTGAGTCCACTCCGAAAAGTCAAAATTGTGTCATTCCGAATTTAGTTCGGAATCTCTAATTTCAATAATATCAATAGATTCTGAAACAATATTGAAACAAGTTCAACATAAAGTTCAGAATGACAAATAAGTAAATATCTACTTTTCGGAGTTGACTCATGATTTTATTATTTCCTCTCTATAAAACTTTATTTATTTCACATAACATTATTTTAATATTAATTTCTAATTATTCTAATATCTAATCAAATCCTAATTTCCAAATCCCAATAATAATTGTAACGGATATTCAAATTTTTTTTGAGGGGTTGTGTATTAGAAATTGGTTATTTTTTATATCAATTAAAAATTAGGTCAATTATAATTTTTGTCCTTTATAAAATCTTAAAGTTTTTTTTTGATTATGTATAATAATTTTTTGTTATTTTTGTAAAAATTTACGGCCCCGTAGTTCAACTGAATAGAATATCAGATTTCGGCTCTGAGGGTTGGGGGTTTGAATCCCTCCGGGGTCACTCTTATCCGTATGTTATCTTCAAGTTAAAAAAAGAGAAGAATGAAAAATTGAATATCGAATATCGATTAACGAATAATTATTTAAGAAGTTAAGTATGAATCGGTCAGGCGCCCGACTGACAAATATGATTTACCTGCCCGACAATGTTTATGCTTATAGGTGGCAGGCGGGGAAGAACGATTGATAAAATTTTCAGTGAAGCAAATTATATAAAACTAATTAAAAAAATAATTTAAAACCTTATTTTAAATTCAAATAACCTTAGTAGAAGATATAAACACAAAACAAACAATAAGCTTATTACCTTATTATTTTTGTATTGTATCCTGATATGTTGTCAAAAATAAGGTAATAAGGTTGATATTGCAGGGTATCATTTTTTTCTACTAAGGTTGAAAGATTATGCAAGTAAATAAAGTTAGTAGTATATTGAAAGTGAAGTGCGATAAAATCCCGCACTAGGCATAGCTTAACCGTTCGGTTAAATATTTTATAAGTTAAATAGTTGATAAATAGAGATAAATAGGAAAAAATAATAAAAAAGTAGTTTTTTTATGCGATAATTCAAAAACTTATTATATCTTTGTCAAGATTAAAGAAAATTGCTCAATCTACCTGTGCCGTTGGCACGGCAGACAGGCAGGTTCTGCAATTTTTTCTATTCAAAAGTAAAAAAAATGAATCCCGTAGGATGTTTACCCCGTTGGTAAAATTACCTACGGGGTTAATCCAACGGGCTGAACACACACGTAAGTACAAAAAGTATAAAAAATGTTAAAAGTCCATTTGATGAATTATAAATCTAAAGTGGACAAGTTGTATAAGTATAAACAAGTTACCAGCCATGTTGAAAGAGACTTTACCAACAACGAAATTTTGTTAAATTTACTGAGGATATCGCAAAATGCGACAACCTTTAAAATATGGGAAATAAAAGTTTAATACCGACCGAGAAAATTGACAGGGCAATACTAATCATTCGTGGACATAAAGTAATGCTTGACAGTGATTTGGCCGCAATATATGGTGTAAAGACCGGTAGATTAAATGAACAAGTAAAACGTAACAAAGACCGGTTTCCAAATGACTTTATGTTTCAATTGACAAACCATGAGAAACAAGAAGTTATCGCAAATTGCGACCACCTAGAGAATCTTAAATTTTCAAGAACAAATCCTTACGCATTTACAGAACATGGGACAATTATGTTAGCAAACGTTTTAAGCACACCGACTGCAATAGAAACAAGTGTTTTAATTGTTAGAGCGTTTGTCAAACTTAGAGAACTTCTTTCGACGCATAAAGAACTCGAACGGAAAATTCTGGAGTTAGAATCAAAATATGACCAACAATTTAGATTGATTTTTAAAGCTATACGGGAATTAATGCAACAAGAACAACCTGACAAAGATAGACCAATGATTGGTTATAAAATTGGTAAAAGAAAATAAAACACGGCTGGTAACAGCACCTCAAAAGTAATGCGGGGTGAAGTGGTAAATTGAAACAATTTGAATATTTGAATAAACAACATAGCAGCTTAAAAATGAAGTGCGATAAAATCCCGCACTAGGCATAGCTTAACCGTTCGGTTAAATATTTTATAAGTTAAATAGTTGATAAATAGAGATAAATAGGAAAAAATAATAAAAAAGTAGTTTTTTTATGCGATAATTCAAAAACTTATTATATCTTTGTCAAGATTAAAGAAAATTGCTCAATCTACCTGTGCCGTTGGCACGGCAGACAGGCGGGTTCTGCAATTTTCTCTATTCAAAAGTAAAAAAATGATAAATTATGAAATTAAGATTAGATATAGGGGTTAATCAAATTATAGGATTAATTAAACAACTACCTTTTGATATAAAACTATTATTGAAAAATGAGATTGATAAAGAAATAAAATCTAAATCAAAAATTGTTAATAAGAACGAAATTACTGATTTATTGCTTTATGGTCCGGTTATGTCTGATGAAGAATATAAAAATTACAGAAGTTTTAGAAAAGATTTTAATAAATGGACAAAAAAAATATTTGTATAGACACTTCATTATTAATAGATTATTATAGAAAGAAAAATAAGGATAAAACAAAATTGGTGGAATTATCAAAACGTTATAAATTTTCTATTTCTGTAATAACCAAGTTGGAAATATTAGTGGGAATCACCGATGAACAAAAGAATTATTGGGAATCAATATTTAATAAGATAAACATAATTCCTTTAAATGAAGCAGAAATAGAAAAAGCAAGTGAAATAATTAGACAGTTGAAAAAACAAAATAAAATTATTGAATTATCTGATATTTTAATTGCAGCAACATCTATTGTTAATAACTTAGAATTATCAACTTTTAATAAAAAGCATTTTGATAGAATAGATGAATTAAATATAATAGATTAAAAAGCAAAAAAAGAAAACAATGAACTGATTTCAATTTTCGTAAAAAGTATTGAATTTGCACAAAAAAATCAAAAATCATAAATAATTATTCAATCATAAAAAAATCAAAAATCGTTAATCAGTGTTGGATATTCTATATTCAAAAGTAAAAAAATGAATCCCGTAGGATGTTTACCCGTTGGATATTATCCTACGGGGTTAACCCCGTTGGTAAAATCACCTGTGGGGTTAATCCAACGGGCTGAACACACACCTAAGTACAAAAAGCATAAAAAATGTTAAAAATCCATTTGATGAATTATAAATCTAAAGTGGACAAGTTGTATAAGTATAAACAAGTTACCAACAAGGTGAAGAAAGCAACCCTACAACATAATAAGGATAAAAAAGATTTAAATTAGTAAAAATGAAAAGTTCTTATAACAAATCAATTCAACTCCGATGTATAAGCTGTGGAGATACTGATTTTGAATTTAATGAAGATAAATCTTGGGTTAAGTGTAATCGTTGTGGAAAAGAATATCTTGGTGGTTATAATGAATTAGTTAAGCTTAACCAAGAAACAATAAATCAGGAATTAGATAAGAATAAAGAAGAAATTGGCAAAGATTTACAGAAGGATATGAATGAAATGCTAAAAAAAGCATTCAAAGGAAACAATAACATAAAATTTAAATAATCATGGAAATAATTGGAATTGTAATTTCTCTGATAGCACTTTCGCTTACCTTGTTTACATACTTTAAACATGACCTGAAAATAAAACAACAGGCAGCACTATTGAATAAGTATCAATTAGAAAAAAATGACAATGAGAAAGAAGAACAAAAAAGAGCTATAATTGAAACAAAGGTTATAAAAGCAGACAAAGGGACAAGAATTTTAAAAGTTTACAATAGGGGTAAATCGACTGCGAAACAGGTAAATGTTATAATCCCAGATGTTAAAGGACTTCGTATTTTTAATAATCCATGTCCTATTGATATACGTCCTCAAAATAGAATAGATATTTCTTTAGCCGTTACTCTCGAAGGGCCTGATAAGATTAATATTGAATTTGAATGGAAAGATAATTTTAAGGTTAACAATACTGATTCTCAAACAATACAATTATAGATTGATAAATAAAAACACCCAGTTGGTAACAGCGTATTAAAGAAATACCTGCTTTACTTTCTTTATGAGACTTCAGAAATAATTGTTAACTTTGAGATAAACGGAAAACTGAGTACCAAAAAACACCGTACTTCTTTAATACGCAACCGTTAGGTGCAATTTTGTTAAGTACACCAACATATTCTACATTATATTATGATAAAAGGAATAATAGGATTTTTCAATCTCCCAAATTGGTGGGAATCAGAGTTTTCAGAGGTGGAGAGAAGATATATAATAGAAACATATGGTGAATTATTGATAAAAGGTAAAGTTATAGGCTATAGCCAGTCACAAGTTCATTTTCTGTCAATACTTGCCGGTTGGTTTAAAAGAGAAAATGATCGGACTATTGCATATAGAATTCTTAGAAAAGCAGAAGATTTGGTAAATGATAAGATATCAATAATCGACTTACATTTTTTATATAATGCTGAGATAGAAATATATTATAGATTTCGTAATATTGATTCAGAAATGTATAATAATGCTAAGCAAGCATGTAGAAAACAAATTGCTATAGCTTCACAAGTTGCACTATTTTTTAGAAAAGATTTCAATGGTACATTTTTCCCTGGACACAGAGGGTTTAATCAATTAACTATAATAGAAGAAAAAGAAAAGAACTATAAAACTGTCATAGAATTAGCTAAAACTGCTATTGAACAAGGATGGTTGGGAGATTGGGAGAAAAAAATTAATAGATGTAATAACAAAATGAATAAAAACTGCACCTAATAAATAGGTTTCAAACGGCTCGCAGAGCCAAGTTTGAAGCAAATGTTGAACTAAATCCTTAACATACGACCATGAAAAAAATAGCACAACAATTTTTCCTTATTACATTAACACTTTTTTCAATTTTAACTTTAAATGGACAAAATGTAACGCCTATTCTCCCGATTGATAGTGTAACAGGTAAAATAACATATACAAAAGTTGTTTATGTAGACAGTTTAGCTAATAAACAAGTACTTTTTTCTAAAGCAAGAGAATGGTTTGCAAAGGCATATATTTCTTCCACAAACGTTATTCAAATGGAAGATAAGGAAAGTGGTAAAATTATAGGCAAAGCTAAAATACAAGTATATACTAAAGGATTGTTTGGAGGAAATTACCCGGCTGGCTTTATAAATTATACAATTTCAATTTTCGTTAAAGACTATAGATATAAATATGAAATTACAAACTTTTATCATACTGGACAGGATTATACTCCAGATTACGGGAATTGCGAGAATATGATTAATTCGACTGCTCCAGAAAAAAAGGTATATACCCAATTATTATATCAAATGGATAACAATATAAAAGCACTAATTGAGGACTTAACATCAGCAATGAATTCTAAGGATACAAATTTAAAGAAAGATGATTGGTAGGTAAAAGAGCTGCTCATAACACGCAATATAAAAAATTGGGCGTAAAGTATTGAATTTGAGCGAATTAACAATAAATAAACGATGAGATAAATTGAAAGATTGGTGTTTCAAAATGCCCAACTTTTCATATTGCCAACCGTTGGTTGAAATAGTAAAAAATTTCTTATGGTCTTTTTCCAAAAAATTTAACATCTTAATAATTTGTTAACAGTAAGTGATAAGTCCATAAAAACGATTTTCGGATTGCCATTCCTCTCAATATGAAATAAAGCTTTGTTAAATTCTTCTGTTAATTGAACAATATTTTTTGAATTAATAAAAAAAGAAAATTTTTGTATAAAGATGAGTTCTTCTCTTTCTAATTTTTCCAGATTATTATTTCCATAATTTAAAAGTAAGCATTCTCTTATAATCCTTAATGCATAAGAAAGAAGCCCTTTCTGTCTTTCTCTTCCACCTGTTACTTTTGAAATTTCATTAACAAAATTATTTAATTTGACAATATTTTTATTTATTTTTAAACACAATCTCATCCAGTCCCTAAAATTGATAAAATTAAAATCATGTTCTTTATCTGTGTTCACAAGCCCTAAAGCTCTTTTAACATTGCCATCTGCAATAGCAGCAATTCTTTTGGCTTCTCTGTCAGTGCAATTTGTTTTATTTATTAACGCATTTTGTAAATCTATATCTGATATTTTAGGAATTTTTATTATCTGTGTCCTTGATAAAATAGTGCTTATAATTTTATCCTGATTTTCAGAAATAAGTATAAATAATGTCTTATCAGAAGGTTCCTCAAGAATTTTAAGGATTTTAGGAGCAGCTGAATGAAATATTTTTTCAGCCATCCATATAATCATCACTTTATACTCTGATTCATAAGGTTTTAAACTTAATGTCTTTATTATTTCATTGCAATCTTCAGCACTTATTATACCTTGTTTTTTTTCTATATCTATTTTTTTATACCAGTCGTTCAAATTTGGATAATAATTGTTTTCTTTCAAAAATTCACGCCATTTTTCTAAAAACATTTCACTTACAGGATGTTTTGGGTGTTTTTTTGTTGCCGCAACAGGATAGACAAAATGTAAATCAGGATGAATTATCTTATTATATTTAATGCAGGAAGAACATTGTCCACACGAATCATTATCCTGCTTATTTTTGCAATTTATATATTGAGCATAAGCAATTGCCAGTGCAAGTTTGCCGGAACCTTCATGACCAAGAAAAAGCTGAGCATGACTTATCCTGTTATCTTTTACAGTATTAATTAATCTTTTTTTTATTTTATCTTGTCCTATTATATCTTTAAATTGCATTATAAATAATATTTTTGTTTTAATATAAATTTATTAATTATCTAAGTTTCGGACTTAGTACATTGCTGTCTATCAGGTTATTAAAACCAACAGGCAGTTGCCTGTCTAAATTAGAACAATTTTATAAAGCTAATGTATTGAATATCAACACACAACAAAAGCAATAACCATTTATAGTTATTTATGCTGCTTTACTCTAATAAAAAATGAACATTTTTAAGCCCTGAAAGGGCATTATATATCAACGCAGGGTGTAGCCCTGTGAATATAAATACAATACTAGGCTAAGCCCTGAAAGGGTGTAATCTCAATCCCATAAGTATCTTTCATCATACTCTATGTTATACTCCTTCAGGAACTCTAAATATTCTTCCTGAAAGGTCTTTTTTCGGTGATGAATGTGTTGGTTTTCTATGTAAGCCTTTACTCTATTAACCTGTGACGGATTAACTGAAAATGCACCATATCCATTCTGC
>CAZOSY010000101.1:0-9394 GCA_964582565.1 uncultured Bacteroidales bacterium
TTTATTATTTTAATTTCAAGCTATGAACGGTTACAATAAAACCTATTGTCCCCCTAATATTTTCTTTGAACCATGAAAACCCTATGAACCTATTGTTTAACTCATAGGTTCATACAAAGGAATGATTCGCCTTAGGCGGATGAATGACTAATGACAAAAAAAATATAAACAAATGAAAAATATTGCAATTTTTGCTTCAGGCAATGGAACTAATGCACAAAGAATAAGTGAATATTTTTTTAATAGTGATAAAATAAATATATCTCTTATATTATCAAATAAAAAAGACGCTTATGTATTGGAACGTGCAAAAAAAATGCATATTTCATCTTTTTTATTTAACAAAAAAGAACTTAATGATACTAATATTGTTATTAAGAAACTTAAAGAGTATAAAATTGACTTTATAGTCCTTGCCGGATTTATGATAAAAATTCCTGAAAATATTCTGAAAATTTATGCTAACAAAATAATAAATATACATCCTGCTTTATTACCAAAATATGGAGGTAAAGGAATGTATGGATTAAATGTGCACAAAGCTGTTATTAATGCAAAAGAAACAGAAACAGGAATTACAATACATATTGTTGATGATAATTATGATAAAGGAAAAATAATATTTCAAGCTAAATGCAGGGTTGATAATAATGATACTCCTGAGTCATTAGCAAATAAAGTTCATCTATTAGAATATGAATTTTATCCTAAAATGATTAAAAAAATAGTTTGTAATACAGATGTCATAAATTAAGAAACAGAGCAACCAATTTTTATCTAACAACCATTTTTTAGAATAGAGCCAAAATTATTAATTCTGACCTGTCGGAATACCTGAATAGTTATCATATATTTAATTTGTTTTACAAATGTAATTTTTTTATAAATCTTTTACAAAATTTCTTAAAAGGCGAAACAAATCTTCATATTCTGTTAATGGTAAAGGCGGCTTATCATTAATATTATGATACTCTTTATATTCCTTGCCTAATGTATAAATAAAAAAACTTCTGACTCCATTTTTATAAAAATAATAATGGTCACTATTTGCTGCTTCTCCTCTTTTACTGATAGTTTTTAAATATTTTTTTTCTTCATTTATTTTTACAAGTTTATCATACTCGGTTTTAAAAACAGTACTATTAACGATTTTTATCCCTTCACTTCCTGTTCCAACCATATCAAGATTAATAAGGAATTTAATATTTTTTAATGGGAATAATGGATTTTCAGAATAATATTTTGAGCCAAGCAATCCAACTTCTTCAGCACTGAAAGACATAAAAGCAATTGAATAATCAGGTTTATTTTCCGGCTTTGAATAATATTTTGCAAGATTAAGGAGCATTGCCGTTCCACTGGCATTATCATTAGCACCTGGGAAATATGCATCAGTTCCCATACATCCCAAATGGTCATAATGTGCAGAAAAGACAATAAAAGAGTCCGGCTTTAATCTGCCTTTAACATAACCAATTATATTATTTGTTGTATAATTATCAAAAAACTTATTCTCAATATCTAAATGTATCTTTTTTGCTTTATGTGAGATGCTGTTTTTTAATATTTCTATCACTGTAAAATTTTTAACTTTTCGCCCGTTTGCTATATGCCAGAGCAATTTATCTTCAACAAAAATTACTGCTTTTACTTTAAAAGTATTATAATTTTTAAGAAACTGAACATATTGCAAATGTCTTTCATCTTTTATATTTGTCTTATCTATAATGATTACTTTATTGGAGAAATCATTTTTTATAAATTTTTTAAATTTATATTCATTAACAATAGTATTTTTTGTAAGCCATATAATATCATAATCGCCCTTTACACTTGAAGAGGCAGAAGAAACCAAATAATCAACACCCGGATTCATCTCTTTATCATCAATTTTGAATGAAATCTTTTTGGGAAAAGTATTGATTGAAATATTAAATGGTTGTAAATAGGTGTTGTTAAAAGTTTTTAAACTATCTTTAATAAATTCATTTTTAATAAAATCAGCAGCAATTTTTTCGCCATTATTAACATAACCTCTTCCATACATATAAGGAGAAGATAATGTATCAATTATTTTACGGGCATAATCTATGTCCTGTGCAAAACAAAAGATATAAAAAAATAATAATATTAATATTAAACTTGTTTTTTTCATGTATGCTAAAAATAAATATGCAAATATAATGTTTTATATACATACTAATTACAAAAGGATTAAAGCGGGTCAACATCAATAACTATTCTTAGTCCTTTATAATTTGAGTTTTTATTAAATATTTTAATTTGTTCAGATAGTTTTAACTTTGATTTGGATATAGGGGAATTATTATTCAGTTTGATGATAATATTTTTCAGAAACAAATTTTTTATTCTTGTTACCATAGGATATTCAGGTCCTAAAACGAGTTTACCAAATACATTTCTTAATCTTTCAGCGAGTTCTTTTGCTGCATAATTTAGTGTTTGCGGGTCTTTATGTTTTAGAGTTAATTTTATAAGGCGATAGAATGGCGGATAATTAAAATTTTTACGTTCAAATATCTGATGTTTATACATTGCCAGATAATCATTGTTAATTACATTTTGTACTACAATATGTTTAGGGTTATATGTTTGTATAATGACTTTTCCTCTTTTCTTTTTTCTTCCTGCTCTGCCACTTACCTGTGCCAGTTGCTGAAAGCTTCGTTCAAAAGCCCTGAAATCAGGGAAGCTAAGCATATTATCAGCATTCATTATTCCTACAACACCAACATTATCAAAGTCAAGACCTTTTGTTACCATTTGCGTGCCCACCAATATATCTATTTTATGGTCTTCAAAATTATATATTAGTTGCTGATAAGCATTTTTAAGACGTGTTGTATCTAAATCCATTCTTGCTATATGTGCATTTTTAAAAAATACAGGCAGTTCTTCTTCTATTTTTTCAGTACCAAATCCTTTCATTTTTATATTAGTAGAACCACAATAAGGACATTTTTCAGGTATTTTGGTAGAATATCCGCAATAATGGCAGCGCATACGATTATAATATTTATGATAAGTGAGAGTTACATCACAATTTTTGCATTGAGGCATCCAGCCACAGTCCTCACATTCAAGTCGTAAAGAAAATCCTCTGCGGTTTCTGAATAAAATTATTTGTTCATTGTTTTCTAAAGCAGTTTTTATATTTTCTAATAATACAGAAGAAAAATCAGATTTCATTTTCTTGTGTAATCGTTCTTTTTTTAAGTCAACAACAGATATTTCAGGTAGTTGTATTCCACCATAACGTTTGTTAAGTTCAACTAATGAATATTTATTCATCTGTGTATTATAATAACTTTCTATACAAGGAGTTGCAGAACCTAATAATGTCTTTGCATTATGAAGATAAGCCAAATATATTGCTGTATCACGACCATTATATCGTGGAGCAGGATCTTGTTGTTTGTAAGAGCCATCATGCTCTTCATCAACAATTACAAGTCCTAATTTGCTGAAAGGCAAAAATATAGCAGACCTTGGTCCAAGAATAATTTGATATCCGGATTTATTAATCTTATCTGAATTTGTATTTAATACATTATTCCATATTTCTAGTTTTTCGTTTTTATTAAATCTTGAGTGATATACACCAACTTTGTCCCCAAAATATTTACGCAAACGATTAATTATTTGTATAGTCAAAGCTATTTCCGGCAATAGATATAATACCTGTTTTCCTTGTTTTATAACTTCTTTGATAAGTTTGATATATATTTCTGTTTTTCCGCTTGAAGTAATGCCGTGTAGTAATACTACATTTTTTTCTTTAAAATGTTCTTTTATCTCATCAAAAGCTTTGGTTTGATATTCGTTTAAATTGATTACATTTGTCAAAGCATGCTCATATTGTTTTAATCGCGTTACTTGTTTTTGGTATATTTCAAAAATGCCTTTTTTTATTAATTCATTCATTTGAACTGAAGAAGCATTAGCGTTTTTTAATAATTCCGCACGGGTAACTTCAACAGGATTTTTACTATATCTTTTTGAGATAGTGATATATGACATTAACAATTGCAGTTGCTTGTAAGCTCTTTTGTTTAAAGTATCAAAAACTTGTTTAAGATTATTTTCATCATCATAATCTTTTTTTAAACGGACAAAAATTTTTATTTTTGGTTTATAACTATCATATATTTTTTCTTCAACAGAGACAACATTTTTTTCAATAAGAGATTTTATTAAAGGCATAATTTTTTTTTGATTTGCTATTTCAGAAATCTCTGTTATTGTTAATATTTTTCTGTTTTCTAATGCTTCGGCAATTAAATATTCTTTTTCATTTAATAATGAATAATCTTTATCAAACGATGGGTCTATAGATATTTTTGTTTCGCTTTCAAGTTTCAAAGCCGAAGGTAAAGCCGCATTCATTATCTCACCAAGAGTACACATATAATATGAGGAAATCCATTTCCATAATTTGAATTGATATTCATTTACAACAGGTTTGGCATCTAATACAGATAATATATATTTAATTGTATAATTTTCAGGAGGTTTTTGATGTATGTTAACAATTAGGGCTGTATAAATTTTTTGTCTTCCAAATTGCACAACTACTCTTTGTCCTTTTTTAATAAAATCATTCATTTTAAAAGGCACACGATATGTGAACAAATCTGATAGGGGCAGAGGTAATAACACATCAACAAACAGAGTGATTCGTTCCATTTTGATTTTGTTTTTTTATTAAAAAAACAAATTTAAAATTTTTTTACAGTCCAGTAGGAAATCGTATTGAAAAAAAAGTTATTTTTGCTACTGAACCCAGTTCCGCGAAACGTGTCAAATAAATAAAAATGGTGGTTGCTTCCTGTTATTATTGTTTTGCTATTATTGGGAGTGTTAATTAGTGTCTGTCTATAAAGTCTAATTTTTAAATTTTGGAAAACCGTTAAAACGGTTAAAGATTAATGTAAATTACTATTAGTTAATGAGATGCGATACAACTCAAAGAACCGTTTTAACGGTTTTATTTCACTTTATGGACAAGCACTAATTATACTTGGAGGTAACTCATCAATAGCACTACTTTATTTTAAAAATTATTCAAACAAAATAATCAATAGAGTTTAATTTCAACTTATATATTTTTTAAGTAAAAATAAAATCAAGTCTGCAAAAAATATGGACTTTATGGATTAACAATTAGTTTTTTGTTAATGACAGATTGACCATCATTAATCCTGATAAAATAAATGCCTGCCGACAGATTCTTTAAATTCATTTCAATAGCCGAACCATTCCTCATACCTGATAATTGATTTTGGTAAATAATCTGTCCTTGTATATTAAAAATTGAAAGTGCAACAATATCTTTTTTGCTTAATATTTTGACATTGAATAAACCATTATTAGGATTTGGATAAATCTCTATGGCTAAAATCTCATTCAGATTATTGATGTTAGTGGTTAAAGTTATAAATATTTCAGGACCTGCCCAGTTGCTTGTATCATTAAACAAACATATTGTTCTCGCATAAAATTCATAAGATATATTATGTGTTAAACCTACAAGGGTGTCTGATGTTAAACTTGTTGTAATTAAGTTTCCAGTTCCTAAGGTGAAACCGGCAGTATCCCATTCCACTTGATATTCTGATGATAAAGGAGAGTCGGAAGTCCATGCAATAACTGCTTTTGTGTCTTCAATATTTATTACAGATAAAGTTGGAGCTGTACATGGTGATTTTTCAAATATGGTAACATTATCAACAAATAAATCATTATCAGTATTAATGGTTAATGATTCAGCATAAAATCCAATTTTTACTATACCTGAATAAGGAGAAAGGTCTATCATAACATTTTGTCCAGTGAGAGAAATATTATTATAAACATAAGAAGAACCTGCATTATCCCATATTCTTAATATGTTGGCTGATGACCATGTAGCTCCGTCATCAGTTGAAATAACCACAGCAAATTTATCATCTATACCGTTTTGATCGGGTGCAGAAGCTTGATCAAATTTTGTTAGTGCTATATCAAACGATAACAAATAATCAATACTGCTTCCTAAATCAATAGAAGGAGTTACCAACCAATAGTCTATGGCAGAACCATAGATATTTAACCTAGCAGCTTTATTATCTGGTGTTGAAACATTGCCGAAATTACCTTGTTCCCATCCCCATGATGTTGGAGCAAAAACAGTATTATCAAGCAATAAAGCTATCCATCTTGTCCAACAATAAGGAGGAAATGTTGTAGCTGAAAAATCTTCGGTATAAGGAAACTGATTTATAGCTCCACATTGTGTTAAAAAAGAAACAGGACCTGCCCAAAAACTTGTATCGCCAGCAATAGTGTCGCATATAGCTCTGACATAAAAATCATACATGGTACTATGTTGCAAACCTGTAAGCGTATATGGATTTGAGTTGGCTGTTACATAAGTTCCGCTGCCTTGAGCAAAGCCGGCAAGACCGTATTCTATCTGCCATTTATTTTCAGTACCGCCCGATGTCCACGACAATGTTGCTGTTGTTTGTGTTGTAGAATCAACAGATAAGCCGGTAACCCATAAACAGGTAGGAATTGTCCCAATTGTAATATCATCCAAAAAAACAATTTTATATGGTCCTTCTAACAAATGCTTGAATGCCAAACGTTTGTCTGTTGTACTAATATTGTTAAGAAACACGCAGTATTCAGCGTATTCAGAAGTTAAAAATATTGTATCAACGGGTGTAAATGTATCTGCACTATCTATATCTGATATTGTTCCTAAAATCAAATCAGAACCTGTCTCGTTATTTCTTGCAAAAAACTTAACAAATAGTGAATTTAACGGGACAGATATTTCAGGGGTAATTAATATGAGTGTTGCATTAATATCCTGTTCATTATAAAATTTTATATTGTTTGGGGCACTGTAAGTAAAAACAGTAGAGCTAATAATATTGGCATAAGTATTTATAGCCTCTTCAATTTTGTTCCAGCACAAAGGTAATTGGGGTGTAATAACAGCATCAAAGTTTTCAAAAATGGGTACAGCAAAAGTATCGCATCCTGTAGCAAATGTATAGGATGTTGACCAGGAGCTGGTATCGCCGGCAATAGTGTCGCATATAGCTCTGACATAAAAATCATACATAGTACTATGTTGCAAACCTGTAAGTGTATATGGATTTGAGTTGGCTGTCACATAAGTTCCGCTGCCTTGAGAAAAACCGTCAAGACCATATTCTATCTGCCAACTTGGCTCAGTATCGCCCGACCAGCCTAAATCCACAGCAGTAGTCGTAACATTAGTGACGTAAAGTGCTATGGGAGGAGGACAGTCAGGCGTTTCGTATAATGAAATATCATCAATAGAAAGATACCATGTGCTAGCACCAACAATACCATTAATACCAATATAATAAGTTCCGGTAGTTGTGGGCGTAAATACTCCGATGAGTAACTGATACTGTCCATTTACAATACTTGTTCTCGGTACAATAGTATCTGTCATATCTGCTTCCGAAGGTGTATTACCATAAGCAACAGTAATTAAAGCATTTGTAGTATCTGGGATATCTTGCCGTGCATACATTTCAAAAGTATAACTGGTTCCCGCATTAAGTGTTATGCCCTTGAACATCCAAGTGTTATGATAAAAACTCAAAAATGCATTATAGTTTCCTGTTCTGGGTGTTCTGTTATAATCTGTAAAAGTATTGTTTGCAATCCATGATTCTGGTGCCAAAGTAGTTGATTGAATCCAACAATTAGCTACTGGAGTATTGTGAATTTGGCTTGTTTCAAAGCCTTCAAAAAATGGAACAGTAACAATTGCACATTCTGTGGTAAATAAAAATGGACCTGCCCAAGGGCTTAAACTTCCGCCACCACAATCTGATTGTACATAATAATCATAAGATGTATTTTCATTTAAACCTGATAAAGTGTATGGGTTATTAGTTGTGGAAACTATTGTTCCATTACCTAAAGTAAATTCTGATAGTCCCCATTGAATTTTCCATGTTGTAGCGGTTCCTAATTCATTCCAGCTAAGATCAGCAGTGGTAGGAGTTATATTGGCTGCGGATAAAAAATTTACTCCCGGACATGATGACATCTGCTGCCATGATACATCATCAATTAATATTTCATAAGAAGGCGTATGATATGCTTTGAAAGCTAAAAATTTATTTGTTCCCGGAGCTGTTTCAGGAAATACACTGAACTCCGTATAATTTGTTGTCAAAATTATTGAATCAAGCAAAACAAAGGTTGCAGTATCAGTTGGATCAGTTAAATATCCAATTTCTATAATTCCACCGTCATAAGGATAACAACTTGCCATAAATTTAAGATAATGTGTTCCTGCACCTGCATTACTTAATGGCGGTATTGTAACTATAGACATATTAGTAGAAGAATAGGAATGCATCTCCAAATAATTTGGAATTGAATAACTACTATAAGGTGAACTTTGAGTAATTACAGAACCTGTTCCTAATTTTACCCAACAAGCAGGTAGTGCCGGTGGGGTTACAGCTTCAAAGTTTTCATTAAAAACAGTTATTTCACTACATCCTGTAATAAATGCAAAAGGACCTTCCCAAGTGCTTAGGTCACCTCCACCGCAATCAGCCTGAACATAATATTCATAGCTAGTATTAGGTATTAATCCGGTATAGACATAAGGGTTTGAAATACTGCTGACACTTGGTGTACCTGTAGGTGTAAAACCGGAATTTCCTAACTCAATATTCCACAAAGTTTCACTGCCACTTGGCGTCCAACTCAATTCAGCAGTTGTTGTTGTAATATTTGTGGCAAAGAGATTTCCAGGAGCAGGGCAGCTTGGAGTAATATCGTAGTAAACTGTCAATACCCAAGTATTACTGTCAACTTTGTTGTTAACAGTACTGCAGCCCTCATCTACGAAAGTTTGTATAGCATGTAACTCAAACACAACTGTGTCTGTTGCACCATTGGCAAAAGTCAAACCATTTCTGTTGTAATCCATTGTGCCGGCTGAAGCACCTACTCCGTCTGCAATTGTAGGTTCTCCTGCAGATATTGTCGGACAATACAACCATGATGCCTGGTCCATCATCCAACCATCATTTGAAGCAGTCATACTATATGACACATCTACTCCAGTGATATGATTATTTGCAGGAATATTGACTGTTAAACTACCCGGACAGGTTGACGGAAGAAATCCGCTAGGTTCATACGGTTGATACATAGTTTCAATGTCACCGAGTGTGTAAGTAACCGTAACAGATTGTGAAAATACGCCTATTGACATAACTACAAATAATGTAATAAACAAAATAATTTTTTTCATGATTATAGAAATTTAGTTAGTAGAAAAAAAAAGTGTATTGTGAAAAAATATTCAAATTTCGATTTTTTT
>CAZOSY010000102.1:0-7058 GCA_964582565.1 uncultured Bacteroidales bacterium
GTTAAATTTTATTTTTACATTATATATTGAACGTTCTATATTTTATTATTCATTTTTTTTATAGATTTTTAAGCAAGTCCTTTTACTTTTGGTTTACCGGCTATAAAATCCTTTAGATAAAAAGGTTCAAAACAAGCAATATCTTCAAAATTTTTTTTAAAAAATTTATCTTCAGCAATAGTAATCATATTAACAGCAGAAGCATATATATTATCAATAAATAATGCATTTTTGTTTAATAATATTGATTTACATTTGTCAGCGCCATTTCCAAAGAAAAGTATTTTATGTTTGTTAAGAATATTAGAGAATGAATTTTTAGTAATAATTTCAGCTTTTGTTTTTCTTATTTCATTATTATTTATGTCATAAATAGCTGAATATACTTCCATTCTTCTTGCATCAATCATAGGGCAGAAAAATACAGATGTTTCATTATTTGACTTGTATTTGGTTGTGATTCCATAAGCCATTGCCTTCAGACTATTTATAGATATCAACGGTTTATCAATAGCATAGCACAATCCTTTGGCTGTTGAAACACCTATTCGTAATCCTGTATATGAGCCCGGTCCTTTACTGATAGCTATGGTGTCTAAATTATGAAATTCAAATTGTGCCTTTTTTAACACATCTTTTATGAGTGTGGTAAGCATTGAGGAATGGGAATTTTTAATATAAATTTCTTTATTTGCTATTAGTTGACCTTTTTGTCCAATAGCAACAGAGCATGATTTTGTAGATGTTTCAATATTAAGTATTAAAGCCATTTGAAATAAGTTTTATTTTTGAATTACAATTATTTTATAGCTTTATTTATCTTGTTTGCAATTTCTTTAAATTCTTCAGTAGTTAGTTTTAATTTGGGTCTTTTAAAGTCAATATCATAGATACTATTTATAGGTATAAGGTGTATATGTGCATGATTGACTTCAAGTCCAACTACTGCAATGCCTATTCTTTTACATTCAATAACTTTGTCAATTGCCCGTGCTATATTTTTGGCAAATAAAAATAATCCTTTATACAGATTATCATCAATATCAAAAATATAATCAATTTCTTTTTTAGGAACTACCAAAGTATGTCCTTTTGCCAGAGGGTTTATATCTAAGAAAGCAAGATAATTTTCATCTTCAGCGATTTTATAAGAAGGTATTTCACCTTTAATTATTTTAGAAAATATACTTGTCATAATTTTAATTATATATTTATATCAATAATTTCGAAAGGTATTATTCCTGCCGGGACTTTTATTTTTATTTTATCACCGATAGATTTACCGAGTAGTCCTTTGGCAACAGGTGAGTTTACAGATATTTTTCCTGATTTAATATTTACTTCATTTTCATGAACAAGAGTATAAGACCTTACTGTGTTAGTATTAATATTTTTTATTTTAACAGTTGAGAACAGAAGGACTTTTGAATTATCTATTTTTGATTTATCTATAATTCTTGCATTATTATATATTTCTTGCAGTTTGTTAATTTTTGTTTCAAGTAATCCTTGCTCTTCTTTAGCGGCAGAATATTCTGCATTTTCAGATAGATCTCCTTTATCTCTTGCATCAGCAATTTGGTTTGAAATAAATGGTCTTTTTACTGTTTTAAGATAATGTAGTTCTTCTTTTATTTTTTTTAGACCTTCTTTTGTATAATATTTTACTTTAGACATATTATTTCAAGATTAAAATATATTTGTTTATAATGATAAAATAGAAAATAAGATTTTTTTAAAGAATCTTATTTAAAAATGAAAGATGTTAAATAATTTTGATTTATATGCTTACTTTTACTCCAATACTATGAGTACCATCAAATGGATTAGTAGCGCGATAAGAATAATCTAAAGAAAAGATAGTGCCTTTTTCTTTATTAAGAGGTATGTCAACAGAGAAGCCTGCACTTGGTCCTGTAAAAACATTTGTTCGTTCATTTTCATCTAATGAGCCATCTTCATAAGTATAGCCGGCTCTAAGATGTAAATAAGATTTAAAGCCATATTCAAGTCCAAAAGAGAACAAATCTTTTGTAAATGAATTTGATGTAAAATTTCCTGCTGCTGTTAAGGAGTGTATATCAGAAAAATGAAAATCATAAGCGGCTCCTATATTTATCAGAGAAGGCAGTTCAAATTCGGCAGATCTTTGCGTAGCAGTGATATAATTGGCAGTTCCTGGTATCAGATGTCTGAGAGATAATCCGTCTCCTGTAAATTTCAGACGAGTTCCTATGTTTTTCATTGAGACACCAAAATGGATATTTTCTTTTTTACCTGTTACATATTGTATTCCTGCATCAATAGCTATACCTTGTGCGCTATTATCTGATATTGATTCGGAAATGATTTTAATGTTAGCTCCTCCGTAAATGCTATTTGAAAAAGCTTTTGCATAAGACAGATTAAAATTCATCATATTGGGAGAGAAAGTTCCTATTCCGCCTTCGGGCAAATCTTCTGTTGTGATATCAATATCGCCAAAAGACATAGACATTACAGCTAATGCTATTACGCTTGTTTCTCCTAGCCTTTGAGCAAGTCCAAAAGTATTTATATTAATACCAGAACCCTTAAGCCAGTCGGTTCTCGAGAATATTAATTCTGTTTTATGAGTAAAAGCAATTCCTGCAACATTTAAAAACATTGCTTCTAATCCATGGATGCATGATGTGTTTGCACTTCCCCATCCGGAGCTACGTGCCCAAGGATTTATTAATAATTCAGGTGCGCCAGCTTGCCCTGACCTGTCTTTGTTTCCAGCCATGAGGTTTGCAGGAGTTATTAATGCTCCTATTAAAATTCCTATAGCTAAGTATGTATAAAGTTTTTTCATAATTATTTAAAAAATTAGAAATATTATTAAATATTATTGATTTATTAATTATATTAAAATGCATTCAGGTCTATTGGTCGTAAAGAGCCGAACCATTTAATAACTCTTTCGCCAATGCCATCAGCTTTTATATAAATTATATAAATTCCTCCGGCAATAGGTATTCCTGCATAATTTTTCAAATCCCAATCTAAAGATGTTATTTCCGAATCTTTAGTATATTGTCTTACCAAAATACCATTTAATGTATAAATTGTAACAGTACATTTTACCGGCAGATTTGTTATTCTTACGCGGTTATCTAATTGGCTTGTTTCATAAGTTGAATAAGCATAATATGGATTTGGGACAATATTTATTATATCAAGAGCATTTTTTGCAGTTTCTGCATCTTTTTTAATAGTTTCCAGGTCATCAGTACTAAATGTGTACATAGGATAGTTGTTATTTTGTGGTGTTGAACTTCCATAAGTTGAGTAGTTGGATTTATAAGGTTTTGATACTCTGATTCTTACTTTAACTTCATTTGATAACCATTCTTCTCCTTTTACAGCCATAGGAATACCAACCCACATAAAATCTTTATATACATTTCGTATATTAGAAGATCCTCCGGCTAATAGCTTATCATGTATCCATGCACATTCATCATAAGCAGGTCCGTTAAAATCGTCAGCATTAGTATTATGTCCAACAATATAAACACAATGTTTTCCTCCGAACAGTATTTCCCCCAAACTAGTAGTATAATTAGATGTAGGGTTCCATATCATATCTCTTCCGTTTTCTCCTATGAGCCATGAGTCCTCAGCAAACACAATATTAAGTCTTTCGCCTGTTTCAACATTAATAGCATAGCCGGGGAACCAGCTCATTCCTGTTCCTGTTCCGTCAGGATTGCCATATATATCAACAGATTGTCCTTTTCTTAATTCAAATTTTTTTGCATTTCCTTCACTTAATATCTGTTCTTCACACATTTCAATTACTGCACTTCTTGACCATTTAGAGTTGTCAGGAGTGATAATCAAATCAATGCTTGCCAGATTTTCAAGCTTATAAAGTGATGGTATTAAAGGTGACATTGCAGGACCATTTTTATATTTTGAACTCATACGATAAGGAGCAAATGTTCCGCTTAATATTTTTTCATAATTTTCGTTAGGGTCTAATGCGATTCCGCCTAGCGATTGGTTACTTACAAGGTCATAATCATTGTTGTTTCCGTTTGCCATATCTCTAAGTGTTCCTGAACGTATCCAGTTCCATGCACTAGGATTACCTTCAGCATCAGCGCTACCGCCATCTATATCAGGAACGCCGGATAGCCATTGTCTTGAGCTATCGGCATACTCAACAGAGGATTCAATTAATCCATTATTTTTGCCTAAAAGATCTCCCGGTTCTTTAACCTGATTAATAGTAACAGACAGACCTAAGTCAGGTAATAGTTGTTCATTTGCAACTGCAATAGTTTTATCAGAAAATATAATATCATAAGTATCATTATTAATAAGTGTCCATTTTGCATTATTAATATCGCTGTTTTCCACATCAAACTTTAGTGTAAAGTTACCTTTTTTTACATTTAAAGGGTCTATAACTTTAATATTAACAGGTCCTTTTCCATTTTTATATGTTGGTGTTAAAGTATTCCATGGAGGTCCTGACATTATCTCGTTTATAGATTCTTCTGTTAAGTCAATAGTCATTCCTCCATTACCTTGACCTTCAATACGTGTAATTTTAGGTCCATAGCCATAAGAAGATTGTAAGATAGTTCCTTCAGATTCAGGACTTGGTATATGAGGTATAGCAGTGATAAAAGTAATTGCTCCACCTATACTATTTTTACGTCCTGCAAGATAAGGTTTTTTTTGTCCGTATAAGCCGCCTAATACACCTGCATCCTGTGAATATTTTTTAAATTCATTATAGCCATAAGCAAGAGCAAGATAATAATATTGTTTATGGTTTACCAATCTTTTATCTCCGGTAGCAAATTTATCGTCAGTGATTTTGAAAGAATGGATAATTCCTTCATTAGCTCCATTTACTTCTTCTGTGGGAATATTACCTCCTAAATCTTCTGAGTATTGATAATTTACCAGTTGTCCTATAGGATTACCTTCTTTATCATAATTTTCAACATCACATTGTGCAACTAATCTTACCAGGCCAGGGTCATGAATATCTGCAATAGATACAGAAGCATCTTTTAGCTGGAATATTTGATAGCCCTCAAATCTGTATAAAGAATCATATCTTTGATATGTAGGGAAAGAATCCGGAGATATAATACTTGGGTCAAACTCTACATATTCTTCTAAATAGTTATTGGAAAATTCAGGGTTAGAGATATATAATATTAGTGTTTTGTCAAGTTCCTGTGCAGTTAGTTCAGGTGAATCAGGTCCATCTATAACTTTAAAGCAATTATCAAATAACCGCTGGCATTTATCATCAACTAATCTTAGAAGTTCTACTGAGGCGAAAGGTCCGCCGGCGCTGGCTCTTGCCCATGGGATACCAACAGTAATATAATTAACAGCACCTGGTTCAAGGGTAAAAGGTCCTGCTGATTGCATAATTCGTCTGTCGTTAGAAGTATTACCTGCTGTTTCTTCTGTCCAGTATTTTGGTCCGTTAGGTGGCATTCCACCTGTTCCCCAGTTGCAGGGGTCTGTATCACCGGGAAACATAAAGTCACATTCCGGTCCATAAGCAGAAGGGTCTGATACATGTCCAATTCCACCATAAAGCATTTTAGTATTGTCTTTCCATATACTTTTTAGATAATTGTAATATTCAATAGCAATTTCAGGGTCAGTCATTGCATCATTACCTCCACCGCCAGTATTATTAAAGAATATGAATCTTCTCATACCAAAACGTTCATTATCAACTATGCAATCGCCAAAATTAACACCATTGATACTTGCATCACATCTTTGTATTTCTGTGGTATCACCATTAGCATTAACAGACAGGTCATATTTGGGATTATCAAGTCCATCAGGATCCATATAAGGTCCTTGGAAAAAGTCAACACCAATAGCAGGTGGCTGTTGTCCGTAAGCTTGTGGTTGTCCAGAACCATCAATAGCATTACCATTATAGCAATATCCTAATCCTCTTTGAACATCGCAGCCGACATAATCATCTTCTGCAAATCCTAAGTCAGTATCAACAAATTGGCTAAAATAGGTCTCTGTTAAACAGTAAGTAGAACGATTTATAAGTTCATAAGTATAAAAAGTCATATTATTAATTTCGTCATTAGTGGCAAAAGCAAATGCCTGAGCACGTATTTCCATACCTATTGGTTGTCCCTGTGTTTCTGTATGGGCATTTCCTTTATCATTAAACACCCACCACAGTGTTTGGTCTCCTTTTAATGCCTGGTCACTAAGGATACCATTTCCTTCCATAGTTATTTCAGGTATAAATTCTTCTGCACATGAGTTGTCCGGAGGACATAGATGATTATCTATGTCATAATAGGGATAATCGCCGTTTAAAGGGTTATAAGTTCCATCTCCGTCATTGTCATAGAAAGGTGCCAGATAATAGCTTTGCCCTTGTGTAACATCTCCATGTGCGGGCCAATTTAATATTGAATTAGGGATAGTATAGTTTGGAAAGTTGTTGCCGCCTTGTTGCAAGTCGTTCCACCAGGCAAGGAATTGGTCAACTTCAGCCCGTGTCATAACAAAATGTTTATCATATTGTTCACATGTTTCTACTTCAACAGAGGCGGTGCCGTCTGTTGTAAGTGGTCCTGGCCAGAAGTCATTTCCTTTTTGTCGGTATCTCAGAGCAGCTAATTTTAGTTGTCCGTTAACATCAAGACCGCCCATCCAGAGAGAACCGGAATACATTGACATTTTTCCACTTTCTTTTGGTATTTCATATTTAGGGTTGCTCTGAAGGTCCCACCACATATCTCCGCCTGTGTTAATACGGGCTCTGACATTATTAATATTTAAGTCGGTAAAACCCGTTGCAGGCACACAAGCCGCAGCTTTTGTGCTTTTCGTGCTTGATTTTTTGTCATTGGGATTTTTGTCAGCATATATATTTCCGGATATAATGATACAAAAAAACAGTAATAATAGATTACGAGTTAATGTAAATAAGTTAGCAATATTTTTCATTTGTAAATAATTTATAGGTTAAACATTTATTTAATTTTTAACTTTTCCAAAGTTTAAAAATTTGG
>CAZOSY010000102.1:7158-9298 GCA_964582565.1 uncultured Bacteroidales bacterium
ATTTATTATTATTTTTTTAAATAATTTCAAGTTTTATAACAGTTTTTAAAAATTAAGAGCTATTCCAAGGCGAATTCTTCTTGGCAAGCTATAGTTATAAGGGCTGTTAATATACATTTGATATTGAGCAATAAAAGCTTCGGTACATACTTGTGAATTAATAACATTTTGAAATTCAGCAGCAGACAGGTATCCGTCATCGTCAGGATTTCCTGTTGCAGAATAAACAGACATAACATTTTTAGTATTAAGCACATTAAGTATTTGTAAATAGATATTAAAGTCAGTTTGTTTTTTACTGTTTTTATTTAATTTTACAGAGAATACTTTATCTATTCTGGCATCCATTCTAAATTGCCAAGGTAATCTTGAACCGTTTATAGAACCTTTAACCAAAGAAGAGCCACCGGCAAAGCCAATTATACTATTTCTTGTATAAGGTATTCCCGAGCCACCTGTAAATGTTACATTTACTCCTGTATTTTCAAGTAATAATATAGTTTTAACCTTATCAGTATTTTTTATTCTTTTGGTTATTTTGGGTCCGTTATAATTTTTCCCGGTAGAGAAGCGGTAATCAATAACAGTAGATATAGCATGTCTGCGGTCATAACTTAAAGGGTTAGTTACTCTTAAATTTGGCTGGTCAGATTTTACAATACTAAGTCCTGATGTAGCAGTAGAGCCGGTTCCATCAGCAAATTGCAAGGTATAATTAGCTTTTATCCATATATTATTAGATTTTCGTAAATCATAGGATATTGTCATACCTTTAACAGTTCCAAAATCAATATTATTGAAAGAGATATAAGATTTTGGATAAGCTTCATTAAATTTATAAGCTTGGACCAGGTCTTTTAGGTTACGATAGTACATAGAGATTTTTAAAGCAGATTTATTATTTAATTTTTGGTGAAATCCAAATTCATAGTCCACAGTTTTTTCCGGTTTTAGATTTGGATTATTGACAAGGACATTTACATTTTGCATAAACAGATAATCTGTTATATCTAATCGTGCTGCTGTGGTTGGTCTTTTAGTTAAGACATCATAATGAGCAAAGAACAGAGCTTCGTCAGATATAGGGAAAGAGAAAGATATTCTTGGCATATAAGATACCTGTGGTTCGTAATCTTTAAAAGAGCGGGAGTCAATTTGTCTTTGGTCAGGGTCAACAAGATAAGGGGCAATACCCGAAGAAGTTTCTAATATTGAAGGGTCTTGGATTTCAGTACCCTGATTATTATACCATGTAGCTTCATCTCTGTATCCTACAATTGATGAAGGATTTTCTATATTATTGACATAAACAACATAATCCTGCCCCATATTTGCAGGATGAGTACCAAGATTACTAACTTCTTTTACAGTTTTTGCATTATATAACAAGAAAGGGTCTTTTAATACTTTTTGGTTAGCATCAAATCTGTCAACACGTAGACCAATGTTAAATATCAGGTCTTTAAAAGCGAATTTGTCCTGTATATAGCCTGCAGAATATATTGGTTCAAAAGCGCCTATTTCGCGTTTATAATTACCGTATTCATCTTTTGCTGTAAAAAAATCATCAAAGCTTGGTTTATCAGTTAATAATTTTCCTGTATGATCGTATCCATAATAATTTACATAAGAATAGCCATCATTTAAAAGTTCATCAGGGCTGAACATATCAATTGAGAATGTTTCAGGGTCGTAATTGTCAACATCTATCCAGTCCAAACCATCTATATCTAGTCCTAATTTTTTTCTTAGATTATAATCAAAAAAAGCTTGTTCACCCGGGCTATATAATCTGTTATAATTAACAGTATCCTGAAATACGCCATTTGCATCATATACAGCTAAAGGATGTAATTTATCCAATTGTTCTATATGTCTGTTTATCAGTTGTCGCATTAAAGTCCATAGGCCTACAGGTCTGCAGCCATAGTATCTATCTGAACGTTGTTCGTATTGTATGCCAAATTGTATTGCATGATTTCCTATATCAGCAGAGCCATTAGTATTAACACTTATCTGTGTATAGTTTCCAATAGAATAACCTCCGGAGAATCCGCCGGATAGAGATTTGGAGCTGCCATTATATACAGCTCCTGTGTTTGACCATATTCCATAAACAGAGTTTGGACCTTCTCCGTTT
>CAZOSY010000103.1:0-9152 GCA_964582565.1 uncultured Bacteroidales bacterium
ATATGCTGTTTTATACTTCCAATAAATTATGCCTTACAATTACTGCTAACGGAAAGATAAAAATAAACTCCCTTGCCTCAAATAAACCACATTTACTTTTAGCCGACAAAGATGGAACTCTTATGCTTTACAAACTAAAAAAAAAAGAACAAAAATTACAGAACTTGAAGCACGAATTGAATGTTTAGAAGAAAAAATAACGAAATTAGAAAACATAATTTCTTTAAATAAATAATTTTTTTTGTATTTTTACAATATGAAATATTTTACTCAAATATTAATTTTATTTTCCATTATAACTCTAAACTGTAATGCACAAAACAACCCTGATATAAAACGCACTATGCACTGGTATTTTGGTTATAATGCAGGATTGGATTTTTCTTCCGGCGCACCTGTAGCAGATACAAGTGGTATAAGCTGGAGCGAAGAAGATTGCTATACAATGAGCGATACCTGTGGGAATCTTTTATTTTACGGAAATACTGACAGAGTTTATAATAAAAACCATCAGGAATTATCTAATGGCATTTTAGTTGGTTATAATGGAAATCCAACACAAAGTATTACTATACCACAACCAGGTAATGATTCAATATATTACATATTTTATACTTATCATGGGGGGTGTGTTGATGGACAATTCAAATATGCAATTTTAAATATTAATAAAAACAATGGATTAGGCCAAATTATTAGTAAAGATAATATTTTAATAAATTCAAATGCAACAGAAAAAGTTGCAGCAATTCATCATTGTAATAATAAAGATATTTGGATTGTAAGTAAACAAAAGGGAATTTGGTTTTCCCCAAGCCCTGTATATGCATGGTTATTAACTGAAACCGGATTAAATTTAACTCCTGTAATATCTGATGTGGTTAATATGATGATTGAAAATGGTGATGGTTATTTTAGATTTACATCTGATGGGCAAATGGCTGCTGCTGCTTATATGGCTACTGACTTTTATCCTAATTATGTTAAAGACAGTTGTTATGTAGAACTATATCAATTTGATAATTGCACTGGAATTTTTTCAAACACAATATCTTTACAATTACTATTTCCTTATGGTATTTGTTTTTCGCCTGATAATACTAAATTATATGTTGAGGCGGGTGGTGAAGGAATAACAGATTACTTAGTTGATACTGCTTATATATATCAATTTGATATATCAAATTATGATTCAACAGCAATTATAAATTCTAAAACAATAATTAATTCCGGTTCAATAGGTGCAGTCTTTCAAATAGCAATAGATGGTAAAATATATGTAGCAGATATGGATACTAATTTAGGATATTATATTGGTTATGATAAATTAGGCGTTATTAATAATCCAAATGAATCAGGACTCGCATGTAATTATGTGCCTGAAAGTATTGATTTAATGGGTAAATATCATATATCAGGACTACCTAATTTTGTTGATAGTTATTTCAAAAGTTTTAATTATCATGATTGTGGTGATACTGTAAGTCATGTTGAACCGGACGAACAAACAGATATATTTATCCCATCAGCATTTACACCAAACAATGACGGGCAAAATGATATATTATATGTCAGAGGCGGGCTTAAAAATATGGAAATAAAAATATTTAATCAAATGGGCTTAAAGGTCTTTGAAACAAACGAGCAATCAAAAGGTTGGGATGGTAAAGCACAACCAACAGGAAACTATGTTTATATATTTAAAGCAACAACAATACAAGGCAGGGAAATTACAAAAAATGGTGTAATCAGCTTAATAAGATGAAAGAATTATGAGTTATGAATTATTAATTATAAGTAAATAGTAAAAAACAAATAATTGATTTATCAAATTTTAATTCAGTAACTTATTTTATTAAATTATTAACAGGAAAGGAGGTGCTCACAAAAAAATTAGTTATACTTAAATAAATTTTATTCATTAACCAAAAATTTAAAAAATATGAAACTAAAAACTTTAATTTTAACAGTTATTATGCTCTGCTTTTGTGGAAGCATATTAGCACAGAATGGAACAGAACGTATGGGTATTGATTTTATGAAATATTCCCGACTCACAGATATTGGGAATAATGCATTAGTTCAAAATATGAAAAATGCAAAAGCCTTTGGTGTTTATACAAGCACTATTTATCCCAGTTCAATGCTGGAAGTAAACACAACAGAAGAGTACACAAAATTTTTTCATCTCAGTATAGCAAGCAGAGGTGAAGTGTTCAGAACAGTTGGTCCTGCTAATGTAGCTAATTACTGGCGTTTGTGGACAGGTGCAACAGAAAAAGCCGCATTATATGTTCTGGCAAACAGCAAAGATTTAGTAATACAATCAACTCTATATAAGAGTAATATACGTTTTAACGTAGGTAATAATCAACAACGTGTAATTATCACTGATGGACATGGACAGCAGGGACATCTTGGTATTGGTAATGGTTTCAGCAGTCCGAAACACATGCTCCATATTTATACAACACCTAATATTACCGGCAATCCGCCGCCACCTGCTTATGCTGCGTTTACAAACACAAATACAGGAGCTTCAGCCACCGATGGTTTTCTTGTAGGTATTAATAAAGATGGTATAGCAGAACTGCGACAACAGGAAAATGACCAAATAGACATATTTACAAATAATATTAGAAGAATGAGAATATGGCATACTACAGATGATAATGCGAGAGTAGGTATTGGTACTAATTTAACTGAGCCATTAACTTATTTACATATTGGAGATGATGCAGTTCCCGGTGGAGGATATCGTAACTGGATGGATATTGGTGTATATATGAATAGTATACTTGGAAATCCATCTGATAATATGTATGTTGGTTTAAGACAAATAGGTGATGATGTAACCGATGCTATTATTAACTGGGGCAATAATCCTACTATAGATAGTACATCTGACAGATTACGTTTTGTATTTACTGCACCAACAGGTATTAATGTTAATGCCTCTGAAAATAATGGTTTGGAAGTTGCACGAATGATAAGTGATGGAAATACAGGTAGCATAGGTCTTGGTGGAGACCTTACTTATAATCCCTATACTAACAACCCTGACCCGGGTAATACAGTTGAGATTAATTCACCGGAAACTTATGTTGCTGATGAACCGGGTTTTAGCGGTTTACGTTTTACTGATTTAAGAGAAAATTCTTCACATGTTCCTTTAAATCCGGAACAAGGTGTATTATCTGTTAATGAAGACGGTGATGTGATTTATGTTGATGCAGCTGGTGGTGTCGGAGGCGCAGACGATGACTGGTTTGTAGCAGGAACTGTTTTGCCTAATGCAAATATTGATGATAATATTTACACACAGGGTTTTACAGGGCTTGGTGATTTCAGCACCATTATACCACAATCATTATTACACCTTTATCAATCTGATACTGCATTATATGCTCAATTTACCAATGACAATACAGGCAACTCAGCAACAGATGGTTTTCTTGCAGGCATTAATGAAGATGGTGTGGCACAACTCAATCAGCAGGAAAATAAAAATATGCTGTTTTATACTTCCAATAAATTATGCCTTACAATTACTGCTAACGGAAAAATAAAAATAAACTCCCTTGCCTCTGATAAGCCACATTTACTTTTAGCCGACAAAGATGGCACTCTTATGCTTTACAAACTTAAAAAAAAAGATCTAAAATTACAGAACTTGAAGCACGAATTGAATGTTTAGAAGAAAAAATAACTGAATTAGAAAACATTATTTCTTTAAATAAATAATTTTTTTGTATTTTTACAATATGAAATATTTTACTCAAATATTAATTTTATTTTCCATTATAACTCTAAACTGTAACGCACAAAATAACTCTGATATAAAACGCACCTGGCACTGGTATTTTGGTGAAGGAGCAGGTATTGATTTTAGCAGCGGAGCTGCTGTTGCAGATACAAATGGAAAAATGAACAGGTTGGAAGGTTGTTCTGCTATTTCTGATACTGATGGTAACCTTTTGTTTTATACTGATGGCCTTACGGTTTGGAACAAAAATCACCAGATTATGCCGAATGGGTTTAATTTGATGGCTACAGGAACTCCCCGACAAAGCAGCATTATAGTTCCAAAGCCAGGTAGTGATAGTCTTTATTATATTTTTACAATTGACGGATGTGAATTTGGCGGTGTAAAGGGACTAAGATATTCTGAAGTGGATATGACATTAGATAATGGTTTAGGAGATATTACTACAAAAAACATTTTCTTATTTGAGCCGAACGCAGAAATCCTTGCGGCGGTTAAACACGCTAATTGCGAAGATATATGGGTGATGGCACACGAAAGATACAATAATTGTTTTCGCGCCTATTTGGTTACAAGTAATGGCGTTGACATAACGCCCGTTATCAACTGTATTGGTGATGCAGGTCACTATTCTCCCTATGGATATATGGCAAAGTTTTCGCCTGACGGGTCTAAACTATCTACAACAGTGCCTGCTCCATTAGATTCATTACAGCAATTGGCAGGTGTATATACAGTTGAATTATATCATTTTGATAATGCTACAGGTATATTATCTGATAGAATTGTTATTCCTCCCACGGATACTTTTTCATCGCTAGGAAGTTTTTCTCCTGATAATTCAAAATTATATATTGTATCCATAAACATTGATACTCCAGAGTACGTTTATCAATATAATTTGTCTGTTTGGGATTCTTCATCTGTTGCATTGTCCAAAATACTTATTACATATACTTCTGAGTATAATAATTACTCTGATTTTCAAATATCACCGGATAATAGAATAATAGTAGCAAGGTACGATTTAGATTCGGTCGCTGTTATTAATAACCCGAATGCAACAGGTTTAGCATGTGATTTCATAAGTAGTGGTTTATCTCTAAATGGAAAGAAAGGATACGTTGGTCTGCCCATTTTTATAGAAAGTTATTTTGATACTATTACTTGTTTTACAGATTTGGAGGAAAACAATATAGAAGGGCTGTTTTCCATATACCCGAATCCTTTTACTAAATACACTATTGTTATTATTTTTTATGAAGGGAATATTCCGGATAATTTAAGAATTGAACTATTTGATATATTAGGGAAGAAACATCATATCCCGAAAACTGTCATTGTTTACAATAATTATATTAAAATACAAATCAACAGGGGAAACCTTGTTAATGGAATCTATCTGTTAAGGCTACAAATTGGCAATCAAATATTTACTCAAAAATTATTATTAATTAACTAAAACTTTAATAAAATGAAAACAAAACTTAAAATGAAACTTTATGCAACAATAGTTGTATTCAGTTTGTGTGCAAATTTTTCTTATGCTCAATGGAATTGGAGTTCTACTCCAACTTGGAACCGTTGGGGACAAACGAATAATCCTTTTGCATCACAAAATAAAATTAAAAGCATTGTAGTGGGTAATTTTTTAGATTTCGGAGCTATACCCCAGTCAGCATTACATGTAAATGCCAACTTTTTAGCTTCGACAACAGGGACTTATTATTATTCCCGGGGCGAAGTATTTCGAACAGTTGGACCAGCTAATCTGGATAACGCCTGGCGTATGTTTACCGGTGCAGGACAAGGCACAGAAAAAGCCGTATTATTTATCCCGGCAAACAGCAAAGATTTAGTAATACAAACAACACAACCTTTTAGTAATATACGATTTAAAATAGGATATAATCTACAGCGAGTGATTATTACCGATGGAAAAGGACAAGGGCATCTTGGAATTGGCAATAACTTTAGTAATCCACAACACATGCTCCATATTTATACTTCTCCAACTGTTAGTAATATAATACCACCTGCTTATGCTGCGTTTACAAACACAAATACAGATAACACATCTACAGATGGCTTTCTTGTAGGTATTAATAAAGATGGTGTGGCACAACTCAATCAGCAGGAAAATAAAGATATGCTGTTTTATACTAATGCTCAGGAGCATGTGCGCATAGATACTAATGGCTATGTTGGTATATATCCATCTGCAAGTTACCCTCAAAGAAGATTAGATGTATTTGATCATGATTCTGTTCAGCTTCGTTTAACATATCTTGAAGGAATTTATACTGACTTTCATACTGTTCGTGAAGGATATTTGTTAATTAACCCTGTTGATAGTATGGTTGGTATTAATTTAAATCCATCTAATTTGCCAACACAGGCATTAGATATTTATGGCAATGCAAGAATAAGACAACTGCCTGTTGCTGATACTATAATGAATGTAGTTGTTGCTGATAATGATGGTGTATTACATGTAGATACAGCATTTGCCGGTGGCGGAGCAGATTTAGACTGGAATTATACTAGTTCTGCTCCTGATAT
This sequence comes from uncultured Bacteroidales bacterium, assembly GCA_964582565.1. GTDB lineage: Bacteria > Bacteroidota > Bacteroidia > Bacteroidales > CAZZDX01 > CAZZDX01. The sequence goes on from CAZOSY010000103.1 coordinate 6,329, forward strand.
GTTTGCTATTCCAACAGGTAATATAGGTATTGGAATACAGTCGCCCCAGTCATTATTACATCTTAACCAGCAAGGAGATACTGCATTATATACTCAGTTCACTAATGGAAGTACAGATTCGTCTGTTACTGATGGTTTTTTAATTGGTATTAATGAAGATGGTGTGGCACAACTTAATCAGCAGGAGGATACTTTAATTGATATATTTACAAATAATATCAGAAGAATGAGAATATGGCATACTACAGATGATAATGCGAGAGTAGGTATTGGTCCTAATTTAACTGAGCCATTAACTTATTTACATCTTGGAGATGATGCAGTTCTCCATGCAGGACATCGTAACTGGATGGATGTAGGTGTATATATGAATGGCACCAGTGATAATATGTATGTTGGTTTAAGACGAATAAGTGATGATATAAATGATGCTATTATTAACTGGGGTAATAATCCCAGTATACAACCTTCTCTGGTTGACAGATTACGTTTTGTTTTTACTGCACCGACAAATATTATTGGTGTTAATGCCTCTGGAAATGATGGTTTGGAAATTGCACGAATGGCAAGTGATGGAAATAATGGCTTTGTAGGAATAGGAGATTTTTATACTATCAATAATGATCCTTTAAGAACGTTAGAAGTATATAATCCTGATATTGTTCCGCAATTTCGTATAACACAGGATTATGATACTGTATATACTGACTTTCAAACAACAGATGCCGGTGATTTATTAATCAACCCAACAGATAGCATGGCAGGGATAAATTTAAGTATTTCTGACCCGCCAACACAGGCAATAGATGTAAACGGCGGTGCAAGAATAAGACAACTGCCTGTTGCTGATACTTTAATGAATGTAGTTGTTGCTGATAATGATGGTGTATTACATGTAGATACAGCATTTGCCGGTGGAGGCGCAGATAATGACTGGGAAGTATCTACTTCCGGTAATGATGTGTTTACAGGAATAACAGGTACAACAATACCTAACTTACCCACTGGCAATGTTGCTATTGGCGTTAATGCTAATGATACTACTCTATATGCAAAATTAAACATATATCAGGATACAATATTAGATGTATATCCTCCTGATATAGTAAAAAAATCTATTGGTTTGGGTATTTTAAATGTATATAGAAGTAATTTTACCATCGATAGTATTTCTCATAATAGTTATGGAATTATAAGTAAAGTGATAGGCCAAAGTGATACATTAAATGCTAGTTTGTCTAAAAAACCACTTAAAAATATTTCAGGCTCATTTCAAGCCAAAAATGCTATGACAAATTATGGAATACAAGCTTATGCATCAAGTGATTCAGGTATTACTACCAATAAGATTAATTATGGAGTTTATACAATAGCATCAGACGGGGACGAGGAGAATTATGGAATTTATGCAAAAGTAGTAGCAGATGGAAGTGCTGGAAATTATGCTATTTATGCTACTATTGATGACACTACAGGTTATAATTATGCAGGATATTTTGATGGTAAAGTTTATTCAACATCTTATTTTTATACACCTGGTTGGTCTTCTCAATCTGACCGATTGTTAAAAAAAGATACAAGTTCATTTGACTATGGATTAAATGATATTAGAAAATTTAAACCTATGTTTTTTAGATATAATGGCAAGGCAAATCTTGATACAAGTAGAAAATATATTGGTTTAATAGCTCAGAATCTTGCCCAGTTTGCTCCTTATGCTGTTGATACTTTTTATTCAAAACTTGACTCAGCCGATACAGTATTAACTCCATTACTTGCAGTAAAAAACGAAGCAATAATATACACAGCAATTAATGCCATAAAACAACTGGACTCATCAGTAACAGTTCTTGAACAAACCACACCGCCAAACAAACCAGTTCTTATATCACCGGCAGACAGTGCAACAGATGTTCTTTCTAATATTACTGTTATCTGGCATAAGTCGGTAAGAGCAACAAGCTATGCTTTATTTGGAAGAAAAGAAAGGATTGAAGATCCAACACATGCAGGAAGTACTGTACTTGACAGGGAAAAGGAATGGTGGGATGTTACAACAATAGTTACAGATACCTTTATTACTTTTACTCTTCTTGATTATTGTGAAACATACAGCTGGTATATAGTAGCACTTAACGATGCAGGGGCAAGCACTATGTCAGATATATGGTCATTTACTACAATAACACCGGAAATACCCGAGCCGCCAATACTCTCATCACCGGCAAATGCCAGTGTTGATTTGCCTTTGGCTAATACATTTATATGGAACAAGGCGGAACGTACCAGTGAATATCAATTATATATCTCTGCAGACACAGGAAGTATAAGTCTTGTAAATGTTATAGATTCCAGAGATACATTTACTATGGCAAGTGTTTTTGATTATAATACAACATATTACTGGTGGGTTGTTGCATCTAATTGTGGTGGAGAAAGCATAAAATCAGAAATATGGAGTTTTACAACTGTATATGATTCAGCTGCACCGCCGGAAACATCAGAGCCGCTTGCATCTGATATTGCTTTTAAAAACAATGTTATTCCTATATCTGATGCATTGTCTATGACCTTGGACTTAAACGGAATATATTTTAACTGGGATTTGGTAAATTTTCCTGAACTACAGGATACAGGCCGGCAAACAGGTCTTATTGCACAGGATGTTGAGCAGGTAATACCGGAAGTAGTAAGCACAGATGTTAATGGTTATTTAAATGTTGACTACAGCCGTCTTGTGCCTGTGCTTATTGAAGCAGTGAAAGAATTAAAAGCTCAAAATGACGAACAGCAGGAACAATTAGAGGCATTGCAATCAATAGTA
>CAZOSY010000104.1:0-7524 GCA_964582565.1 uncultured Bacteroidales bacterium
TAAAAATAAAATTAGAACTTATAATAGTAGATTCCTCACTCCGTTCGGAATGACAACTTCATTATGTTGGGAAGGTGGAGAAGAAGCAGCAGCGGCAGCAGCAGAAGAAGAGAGGGTAAGGACGCGTAAAACGCGTCCTTACCCCAACCCTGAACTCTAAATAATACTGTCATTCCGAGCGATAGAGAGGAATCTCATAATATTTAGAAACGACTTTATCTGAATTTTTAAATTTTAGTCGGACACCAGTGAAATTAAATTTATAATTGTTATATTTATTTTATTTTATTTATATTTTACATTAAAAAATTATTGATTCACTATTAGTGGTCAGAAAAATTTAGTAATATTGCTATATAATAATAAATTTTTATGAAAATTTTGAACAGATTTATAACATATTTTTTTTTAATATTCTTTTTTAGCAATACTTGCGGACAAGGTATAGCCATTGGACAATGGCGTGACCATTTACCTTATAATAGTTGCGTTTCTGTTACAGAAGCAGCAAACAAAATTTATTGTGCTACTAAATATTGCCTTTTTTACTATAATAAAGATGATAACAGCATTAACCGTTTAACAAAAATTTCAGGATTATCAGATATAGGTATCTCTGTTATAAAATACAGCAAACAGTATAAAACGCTTATAATTGCTTATAATAATACAAATATTGACCTTATAGTAAATGATGATATCATCAATATACCTGATATTAAACGAAAACCTATACTTGGAAAAAAAATAATAAACAAGATATTATTTCTTGATAAATATGCTTATTTATGCTGTGGCTTTGGAATAGTGGTCTTTGATCTTGAAAAAAGAGAAATAAAAGATACTTATTATATAGGGGAAGAGGCAAGTCATATTGATGTTTTAGATTTAACATCTGATGGCTCTAAATTTTTTGCAGCAACAGAGAATGGTATTTATAAAGCATCTGTCAATAGCTCTAATCTTGCAAATTATGAATCGTGGAGTAAAGATACCAGCATATATAATCCTGATGAAAAATATAATGCTATTGAATATTTCCAAAATAAAATATTTGTAAATCAATCAAACCCTAACCATAATACAGATACAATGTTTGTTTATGACGGAACAAACTGGAATTATTTTGATTCCTCAAATGTATCAACAAAATACTGCATAAAGTCATATAATGATATATTACTCGTTGTTAATAATTATTATGTAACTGGTTATGACTCGACATTAAATATATGCCGTAATGTGTATAGTTATTTTCCTGATAGTCCTAATCCGCGACAGGCAGTAATGGATAATTTTGGTTATATATGGATAGCTGATGCAAAAAATGGATTAGTAAGATATTTATGGGACGGCGATATAACAAAAATGATACCTAATGGGCCGATGACTAATAGTGTAATAGATATGTCAGTTCAGGGAGGTAATTTATGGGTAGCTACAGGAGGTAAAGATAATTCATGGGGTAATTTATGGATGAGTGAAGGTGTATTTTCTTTTGTTTATGAAAAATGGAATACTTTAAACCGTGATAATATTCCTGCTTTAGATACAATATTTGATATAATTAACATTGCTGTTGACCCAGGTAATAATAAAAGAGTATTTGCCGGCTCCTGGGGAAGAGGACTTATAGAATTTAATAATGGAAAATTAACGAATATATATAATGAAAAAAACAGCCCTTTAAAAGTAATAGGAGATGGCAGTTATTATTGGATAGGTGTTGGAGGAATATGTTTTGATGATGATAATAATTTGTGGATAACTAATTTCTGTGTTAGCTCTGCTTTAATTGTTAAAAAAAATGATAACACATGGGAATCATTTGATTTTGGCTCTTTTACTAATGGGAAAGCTATTGGAGATTTAATTATTGATTCATATAATCAAAAATGGATTATTATTCCAAAAGGCAATGGTATATTAGTGTTTGATGATACTAATCCTGTTTCTTTGACAGGAGAAAATACAAATCCAAAAAAAATAGATATAAATATTGGTAACGGCAATCTGCCAAGTAATAATATTTTTTGTCTTGCAAAAGACCTTGATGGAGAGATATGGGTAGGAACAGATGCAGGAATTGCAGTATTCTATTCTCCCGAAAATATCTTTACAGGTTCTGATTTTGATGCCCAGCAAATACTTGTTGAGCAAGATGGATATGTTCAGCATTTACTTGAGTTTGAGATTGTTACGGCAATTGCTGTTGACGGTTCAAACAAAAAATGGATAGGCACAGAAAGAGCAGGTATTTTTCTTATGTCGGCTGATGGCACAGAACAAATTCTGCATTTTACAGAAGATAACAGCCCTTTATTTTCAAATACTATTACCAGCATTGCTATAAATCATCAAACAGGAGAGGTCTTTATAGGAACAAGCAGAGGAATAGTTTCATATAAAGGAGAAGCTACAATGGCGACAGAAAAATATGAAAATGTATATGTTTATCCTAATCCTGTAAGAGAAAATTATAATGGATTAATTGCTATTAAAGGACTTGTCAGAGATGCAGATATTAAAATTACTGACATAAACGGTAATTTGATTTATACTACAAAAGCACAGGGAGGACAAGCAGTATGGAATGGAAAAAATTATAATGGCGACAAAGCTCATACAGGCGTTTATTTGATTTTTTCAAGCAATGAAGACGGGTCAGAAACTTTTGTTACAAAGATACTTGTTATTAATTAAATAATGCCTGAAATTTGAAATCAGTCAGGTGCCTGACACATGCATACGAATGAATTAAAATTTATGATTTTATTTAACAGGATAAAATTAGAAATTAATATAAAATGTTATATAAGACACGCGGAATAGTATTTCACCAAATAAAATATTCTGAAACAAGTATTATTACAAAGATATATACAGAACTTTTTGGTCTTCAAACATATATTGTTAAAGGTGTCAGAAAGAAAAAATCAAAAATTAAAACAAATATATTTCAGCACTTGTCATTAGTTGATATGGTTGTTTATCATAAAGAAAAGAGAGGGATACAGTATTTAAAAGAGATAAGACCTTGTTATCAGTTTATTTCTATTCCTTTTGACATAAAAAAAGGTTCTATCATATTGTTTATAAATGAAATTTTGTATAAATCAATTCGTGAACAAGAAGCAAATAAAGAGTTATTTGATTTTATATTTAGTTCTGTTAAAACTCTTGATATGGCAAAGGAAAAAATCAGTGATTTTCATTTATATTTTATGATGCAGTTAACGAAATATCTTGGATTTTATCCTACAAATAACTATTCTGATAAATATAATATATTTAATCTTAAACAAGGTATTTTCCAAAAAAACTTTACTGACTCTTATTGTATATCAAAAGAAATAAGTCAAAAATTAAGTGAATTATTAGATAGTTCTTTAAAAATTTTTCAATATTCATCCAATTTTTTAAATTGCCGTAAGGAGTTATTAGAACAATTAATTAAATATTATCAGTTTCATATTTCAGGATTTAATCAGACAAAATCCAACCGTGTTCTTGAAACAGTATTTAATTGATTTAAGATTTTCACAAATAGCTTATTCACTGCTTAATGGGAGTTGCTAAACTATAAACTTCAATTTTTATGTTATCAACATAAACCTCTTTTTTACCTGTGTTCCATATATATACACCCACAGTATCATCCGGTAAAATATTTGATTTAATAAATTGTGTTAGATAAATTTTGTTCCAACAATCAGGTTTAGTAATATTTTTATGTAAAGGAGAACTGTCCCAAATTTTTGTTTTACCATTTCTTTCTGTTGTAAAGACAAGATGTGCTTCTGCACCTTCTGTAATATATGCATCCGTTGTAATATTAATAATGCAACTATCTGCACTTGTAATTTCTGAATATTTAGCAGAAAATGTTGAGCTGTAAATTCTTTCAGAGTTTAGCTTAAAACTTTTGCGTCCGGAAAAAAATATCGTTGTATCGCAGGTTGAAACATCACCGTTCCAGTTAGGATAATTAGCTTCAAAATCATTAATAGTACTGTAAAGCAAAGAATGATTATAAAAAATATCATTACATACATATTTTAGATATTTTTTAAATGTAAATTGTTCCCAGTTAAGTTTAATTTTATCTTTTAAGACATATTTATTATCTAAAAAGCTGAATCTGATTTGAATTACTTTTTCTCCTCTTAAATTGTTTGTAATATTTGTAATATAAGGATTAATCCATAATCCGCAATCTGCATTATCAATATAAAATCTATGTTTTATAACAGCATTATGTTCTAATTTGTATTCTATAAAATATTCTTTTTCTTTATAAATAGCACTTTTAAGCATTCCCAAAACTGTTTTTGATATTTCAACTTTTGCTCTTAAAACACCTTCATTGATTTCAGGAATATCAATCCATTCATTAAATTTGCATATATTATTATTATTATTATTTATTGATTTAGGTGTATTTAATCTTTGCTTTGTTGTTTTTTTTAACAGCAAAACCCGATTATTTCTGTCAATAATTTCATAATTATTAAGAAGTTCATACAAAAAATATCCATCACTGTTAAATAAATATCTACCATCAATTCCTCCAACTACTTCTCCGATTATTTTATCAATTTCCCATATAATAAATTTTGCAGATTTCTTTGAAGCAATAAATTCAGCATTTTTTTTGTCAATAAATGGCGGAGCATATAAACAGCCACTTTGAAGCATGGGTCTGGGTTGATATTTAAAGTTATTTGCAATTGTATAAGTTAAATCCCACGGAAAACAATCAACAGAAGCATCTCCAATAGTTTTTTTCATTGACTCGGGCAATATATTTTCTTTTAAATTCTCTTTTGATTTATGAATATATTTTTGTTTAAATGAGGGAAATTTCCAAACTGTTTCAACAAAATTGTTAATGCCTATCAATTGTATTTTATCATCAATATTATATGTTTTATTAATATCCATATTTCTGTATAATAGCATAACCATAACAAAAAGTAATGCAATAATATAAGGTTTGATATTTTTTATAGTTATTAAAAACAAGGCAACAAATAAAATAAGGAAATCCAGAAACATTTTTAAATGATAATTTTCTTGTCTTGCAAATCCGTATTTAAATGCAGCAAAAAAGGCAAGTAAAAAAATGATATACAAAAAATAAACATTTTTATCTTTAGATAATACTGGTATTAAGGAAAAAATTATAAAAAACAGAGATAAAAGATACCAGTTATTTTCAGGATTTATAGAAAAAGCACTTGAATTACCTATGCTAAAAATAAATAATGCTTTAAAATAATTTATAATTCCATACATATCTCCATAAAGTAAAAACCAAAAGATTAAAAAGAACAGTAAAGGAGACAGAAAAGAGTATATTAATTTTTTATAATTTTTATTATAATAAAAATTATATGCCAGGAAACTAAAATATATTAATGAACTTATTATACCTATATTAATCTTTATCAGTAAACCAAATACTATAAAGAAAGAACTAATTATTAAAAAAATATTTTTTTTGTTTTCTCTATAAATGATAATGCTCATTGCAACAATACCATAAATAAAGTAGTCAAAGCCTATGTAATTAGATAAAATTAAAGCTATTATAAAAGAAAAGGACAATGTATTTTTTTTAAGATTGGATAAACAAAGAAAAAGATAAATAAAGAAAAATCTAATAATTGATATACATAGTATGCCAATTTCAAGATTATACCCTATTGGCAAGGGCTGTCTTATAAAACATAATGGACCGTAAGTAAATATAATATCCTTTATAATATTTACATCATTAGCAAAAAAATGATTAAGTGCAAAAAAATACGAAGGGTCTAAACCTGTTGAAATTTCAGGCTGAATGTTTGGAAAGGATAATACAAATAAAATAATTGTTAATAAAATTAAATTAAAATACTTATTTTTTAGGATAGAATGCAACATTTAATATGTAGGTTTATAAATAGAGTTACTTTTTTTGATTTTAAATTATAAAGTTTATCCGCCTCAGGCGGATGAAATTTCTTTGCTATCGTTCATCACGTTGTTACTAAAATAATTTTTGAATTAAAAAATAATCAGACAACTGCCTGATTAATAATAATATTTTGCAAATTTATTAATAAATTTGCAAAAAAAAAATGAAGTGATAACAAGCAAAAATTTAGCATAATTAATTAAAAATCATGAAAAAAAATTATTCTGCAATACTGTTTATAATAATACTAATTAGCGTTTCATTTTTTTATAATTACCACAAGATAGCATTTAAACGACCACAATCCGTTCATAAATGGAGACAGTCAGATTGTGCTTCTATTGCATTGAATTACTATCAGGGAGGAATGAAATTTTTTAAACCCGAGACCCATAATCTTACTTCGGATGACGGAACAAGTGGAAAATGTTTTACAAGTGAAATTCCAATTTTATATTATACAATAGCATCTTTTTATACGATATTTGGATATCATGAATATATCTATCGGATTTTTAATACGCTCCTGTTTTTTCTGGGTCTGTTTTTTCTGTTCCGGCTTTTGCATTATCTGTTGAAAGATACTTTTTGGTCAATTTCACTTACTCTTTTAATCTTTACTTCTCCTGTCCTTGTATATTATGGAAATAATTATCTGTCTAATTCATCTGCATTATCCTTTTCTATTATAGGATGGTATTATTTTATTAGATTCTCGTTAGAAAGTAAGCCCAAGTGGTTTTATATTTCTATGGTTGTTTTTTTGATAGCTGCAGCTTTAAAAATAACAGCACTCTTTAGTGTTTTTGCTATTATCGGTATCTACATTTTAGAATTATTTGGGTATGAGAAGTTTAAAGAAAAAGGGAAACTATTTAATCAAAACATCCGTTTTTTATTTCCAATTATTTTAATATTTATTATTATTGGCTCTTGGATACTTTATGCACGTAATTATAATCAGGAGCACACTTGTGCTTATTTTTCTACTACCATCTTTCCGATATGGGACCTGGACAAAACAGCAATTAACGGAGTTCTGGATAATATCAGAAATATCTGGATATATCAGTATTTCAACAAATCAGTTTTACTGTTCCTTGCAATTTGTTTTCTGTTCATTGTGATATATTTTAGAAAAAACAATAAGCTACTTATCTATAGCGTGCTTTTTATTCTTACAGAAATTATTGTATATATCATTTTACAATTCTGGACTTTTGCAGACCATGATTACTATACTATAAATATGTATATCTTACCGGTCCTAATTATTATCGGAACGTTTGATGTATTAAAACGGAACTTTAATAAAATATTTAGCTCCCCAATATCAAAAGTTGCTTTCTTAGTTTTTTTGGTTTTTAATATTTATTATGCTCATCAAAAAATTAATGAACGTTATAAGGGCTGGATGAACGATTATTCTGAAAATAAGGACATTTATTCTATTACACCTTATCTGAGACAAATAGGTATTTCGTCAAACGATACTGTTATTTCAATACCTGATGCCAGTCATGTTTCACTATATCTGATGAATCAAAAGGGATGGACTGAAT
>CAZOSY010000104.1:7624-9152 GCA_964582565.1 uncultured Bacteroidales bacterium
CATTATAATCAGGATAGTATTGGAATCCAACATTCTATTGATAAGGGAGCAAAATATTTAATAGTTAACGGAATAAAAGAATTATACAAAAAAATATACTTGCATAGTTATTGCACAAATCTGACAGGGCACTATAATAATGTTTTGATTTTTAATCTGAAAAGCAGAAAGGAAAATTTTTGTTTAAAGAAAAAAACAATTGATAAAAAATTTAACTGCAACGCTGAATTACTTAGTAGTGATAAACAGTTTTTTATTAGCGAAATTGATAGCACTTTATTCCAGTTTGGCACAACCCGGAGTGATAAATTTGCTCATGGTGGAAAATATTCATCCAAAATAGATGCAAATTCACCCTATGGAATGACGATTAAATTTAAGAACCTGAAAAATGGCGAAAATTTTGCAATTTATGTTTGGAGAAAAACAAATGGCAAGTCAAAACACGGATTAATCGCTTCAAGTTCTCCAATCCCGTATTACAATAGCGAATATAAGATTCTTGAAACGGATTCAAATGGATGGGAAAAGATATTTATGGAATTTTTTATTCCGGCTGAATTGACAAATCAGGAATTGGTAATTTATGTATATAATCCTGATACAGACCCTGTATATTTTGATGATTTAGAGATTATCAGTTATAAGAGTATTTTTAATTAGATTTAAATTTTAACAATAGTAGTTTTAAAGCAACTAATATATACTTTAAACAATCATAATTATTTATATTTGCCTTTACTCAACTTTCTGCTATTTATTAATAAGAGAAATGTTAAATAATAAAAAAATAATAGTTGTTTTACCTGCTTATAATGCTGAAAAGACATTAAAAAACACCTATAAAGAGATTCCTTTTAACATTGTTGACGATGTTATTATTGTTGATGATGCCAGTATTGACAACACAGTTGAAATTGCTCATGAGCTTGGTATTAATAATATTATCAGGCATGAAAAGAACAAAGGATATGGAGCTAATCAAAAAACATGTTATGACAAAGCATTAAGTTTGGGAGCTGATATAATAATAATGTTACATCCTGATTATCAATATACTCCGAAACTTATTCCTTCTATGGTATATGCAATAGCCAATGATTTATACCCTGTCGTTTTGGGGTCAAGAATCCTTGGAAAAGGAGCATTAAAAGGAGGTATGCCGGTTTATAAATATATCTCAAACAGATTGCTGACGTTTATTGAAAATATCCTTATTAACCAAAAAATTTCTGAATATCATACCGGTTACAGAGCTTTTTCAAAAGAAGTTCTAAAAAAAATTAATTATCATGCTAATTCCGACAACTTTGTATTTGATAATCAAATGCTATCACAGATAGTATATGCTGGCTTTGAAATAGGAGAAATCAGCTGTCCGACAAAATATTTTTCTAATGCTTCATCAATAAATTTAAAAAACAGTTTTATTTATGGACTTGGCGTGTTAAAGACCTCATTTTGTCATCTGTTCCAAAAAACAGGATTATTAAAATTTAAAATCTATGAAAAACCTTGTTAAAAACAA
>CAZOSY010000105.1:0-9034 GCA_964582565.1 uncultured Bacteroidales bacterium
AGTATAGTTTTTTTATGTTTTAAACAACCATATCCTCATTATGATAAATGTTATTCATCAGACAAATCACAAATTAGGATTACAAAATATGAAGATGTATGGGGCTTGGTTGAAGGTAATTTTGCAGATAATTTAATCCCCAATGACACAACATATAAAAAAGTAGGCTTGGTTGAAGATAATTTAATATATGGAAAAGATTCAATATCTGATACAATATTTGTTTCCTGTAAGTTTTCTGCTCTTAGATGGTGTGATGGCGGATGTACGGAATGGTAATCTATAAGAATAAGAATATAAAAATATTAATAAATAAATTTTAAACTAAAATGAAACATAATAATTTAATTAAAAAACAAAGATTAAAAATAATCTTGTTTGTACTCTTAATTTTTAATGCTATATATGTAAATAGTCAAATAAGTACTATTATACCAGCAGACCGACTCCCTGATAATGGAACTGGTGAATGGGTTAAGGCAGGCAGTACTGTTTTAACAGCTGGTATTACTGTTAAAGAATGTATTGATGTAACTGAACAGGGAGTTATTACCACTAGTGATATTCCACCATATTATCAAACTTATGATCCTACTTGTCTTAATAGTGATATTATTAATTCATTAACTAAAGAAAAATGAGATATTTAATCCTAATATTATTTCTGAATATAGCAAATATTAATTTATTTGCTCAGGATAGTTTAAAAAACATAAAAGAAACTAAACTGTTGTTAAAATATTCACCATTTAGTTTATTTGGGGATTATGTTATAAGAAGCTGTGGCGTGCAATTAGGAACAGAAGTTAATTTATCAAAAAGAGTGAGTTTGCAACAGGATATAGGATATATTTTTAATTTAAACCAAGAAAACTGTAATTATTTTACAGATATATGTATAAAAAAAATGAATGGTATTCGCACAGATACAGAAATAAAATATTATTTATCAAAATCAAAACCGAATTTAACAGGATTTTATGTTGCACCTCATTTTTTATATCAATTTACAAGAGCAATAAAAATTTATGAAGATGATTATTATATTGATAGGAATATGATTGGATTACATTTAAAATTTGGTCGGCAGTTTATTTCAAAAAAGGGCTTTGTTTTTGATATTGCATTGGGAATTGGAAAAAGATGTATTTCAAGTAAACCAAGTAAATATCAAGAGAAAATAGTTATATGGCAGAGTGAGTGGGGGGAATATTTTCGTTATAGGAAATGTTATGAAGCAGGTAAAGATTTTTTTTTTAGTATATCAGGCAGTTTCAAGCTTGGCTGGGCTTTTAATTTAAAACATATTAATAAAAAATGAAAAAGATAATTTACTTTTTTCTGTTTATATTTTTTGGTTTTGTTCTAAATAGTTGTTTTGAGTATAATGACGGTTGGGGACCTTGTAGCGGTAGCTATCCGCGTCCATCAAATGATTTAAGTCAAATAATTATTTTAAAAAATAGTGATACAATTAAGATTATTAAAGATTTTTCTTGGGTAATTGCTTATAATAGTATTAGTACTAGCACACTTATTGAATTAGATTCTAATTATTATAATGACTGTTATCATAAAACGGATCGTTCGGGTTTTCTATTGAAGTGTGTTTATAATGGATGTGGAATTGGAGAATTTGGAGAATTTGATATTATTAATGCTACCATAACTTTTCCCTCAAATAATTGTCTTATAGATAATTGTCTTATAGATACAACGTACTATTTATTAAATGATTCATTAAGTACAAAAATACATATTACAAAAAATGAAGATGTATGGGGCTTGGTTGAAGGACATTTCAGTGGTAATTTTGTATATGAAAAAGATACAATATCAGATACAATTTTTGTTTCCTGTAAGTTTTCTGCTTTTAGATGGTGTGATGGTGGAAATGATAGGTATGCGCCATAAGTAATATAAAAATATTAATAAATAAATTTTAAACTAAAATGAAACATAATTATTTAATTAAAAAACAAAAATTAAAACTAATCTTATTTGTATTCTTGTTTTTTAATGCTATATATGTAAATAGTCAAATAAGCACTATAATACCAGCGAACCGACTTCCTGATAATGGAACTGGTGAATGGTATAATCACTGGGTTAAGGCAGGCAGTCCTGTTTTAAAATACCCGGATGGTGTAACCATTAATGAATGTATTATTGCTACGGATCCAAATTATAATATAATATCAACAGAATATAACGAACCTTTAACATCAACGCCGTATTATGGAATAGAATATGAAACTGTCAATTGTGACGAACTTAACACTATTATTAATAGTTATAATGGAAGTGGATACTTAATAATATATTTTCCTGCCGGAGTTTATTTATTTAAAAAATCAATAAATATAAATAAATCCAGAATAATTCTTAAGGGTGCCGGTGGAGACAGTCATCTTTTTAACAAACCAACTCATTTCTTTTTTGATTTACCAGAAAATGCAGGAACTTGTATTAATATAATTAAAAATTATATAGGGATAGAAGATATATATATCATGCAAAAACAATTGGTCGTTGATGATTATGATAAATATAATACAAATACAATAACAATTAATGGTAGTAATTGTTGGATAAGAGGAGTTGAAAGTAATTTTACACGACGTTTTCATATAGGAATCTACGGAAATTATAATACAGTATCCGGTTGTTATTTTCATGATGCCCTTAGTTATAGTGATGCAGGAGGAAAAGGTTATGGTGTTTGTCTTAGTGGTAAACCAGAACATAATTTAATTGAAAACAATATTTTCAGACATCTTCGTCATTCAATGGTTTTACAGGCAGGAGCTAAACATAATGTAATAGGTTATAATTATAGTAGCGAACCTCATGGATTTAATAATGGAGTTGAATATTCAAGTTGTCTTAGTGATTTATTATTTCATGGGAGATTTAATAGTGATAACACATGACCAACTTATAATTTAATAGAAGGTAATATTTGTGAAAAAATCAGATTAGATAACATACATGAAACAAATGGTCCTAATAACACTTTTTTTAGAAATTGGGCTAAACATGAATATATTTGTACTATCGGTATAAAAGAATTTAGCATGGCACAGGTTAAAGGAGATGATAATAAAGACAAACAATATAAACAAAGTATAATTGGTTGTCATTCAATGCCAAGTAATGCAGATTGGAGTAGAATATGTCATAGAGGATTTTATGCATATTGGTATACAGGACATTGCTATGGTGCTTGGGAAGGTGATGGTTGTCACTGTTTTGGGTTTTTTGACCTTACTTCTGATTGGCAAGATATAAAAGATTATCCTGAACAAGCTTCATATTATAAATTAGAAATTCCTGATTTTTGGCTGTCTGATTTACCATGGCCATTTTATCCTAATTATGAATGGCTTAACGGTTATTATCAAGGCAGAAATCCTGCAAAATCCCGTGATTTTATGGTACATAATCCACCATATAATGCTACAGAAGTTGTATATGCCGGCTGGAATCTTTATAAAAATATGTGTGGTCCTTGTATTTATGACAAAGGAATACATATTACTGAATCGCCGGCTTTACAAAACAATTTCGTAGCAACTGAATATATTACTGCTTCTTATGCTATTACAACACCTGAAAAAGTTACTTTTAATGTAGGGACAGACGGTTACATTGAATTAAATCCAGGCTTTGAAACTTATGGAAATGGTATTTTTGAAGCCTATATTGACCCAACTATCAGCTGCGATTTTTGTAATAAAATGTTACTGGGAGATTATTATCCAGGCGCACAGGACCATTCAACAAAAGAATCTCCAAAACAAAAATCCGAAAAAGAAAAAACAGAAAATAAAAATAACACTGTCTTTAAATGCAATCCCAACCCTTTCAACAACTCAACACAAATAATATTCAGCATTCAGGAAACAACCAATGTGAGATTATACATAACCAATACTTTTGGAATAGAGGTCTTGGAATTAGTTAACAATGAGCTTTCAAAAGGCATTCATAATATAACCATCAAAGGTTCTGCCCTGGCTTCCGGCATTTATTACTGCATTTTGGAAACCAAAAATATTAGAAAACAAATTAAGTTGGTGAAAATGTAAAATCAGGTCTGATAAACAATAATTGGCAAAAATACTTATACAAAAAATATTTCTGTTATGCGGTAAACAGGTCTTACTAATGTATTAGAAACTTTTCCAATCAGGCAACTGCCTGATGGAAAAGTTGATATTATAATTATTGACCACATGTCATATCTATGAATGTAATGAGATGGGAAAAATGCTTATTGTTTTTAATCCCCAACTTTTGAACTTGTTCCCTCTTTATGGAATCTAATATTCCCGGATTTATTGTCTTTTATACTCCATAAAAGTATTATAATTCCTGTAATTATCAAAGGTATGCTTAACAATTGTCCCATATCCAAGTTCATATTTCTTTCAAAATTAACCTGAATTTCTTTAAAAAATTCTATTAAAAAACGAGCGCTAAATATTAAAATTAAGAACATAGCAAAAAGAAAACCACGCATTGGTGTGCCATTTTTTTTATAATAATATTGATATAAGAATATAAATATTAAAAGATATGATAAAGATTCGTAAATCTGTGCCGGATGTCTTGGAATATTGTCAATTCTTGTGAACACAAAAGCCCAAGGTACATTAGTTGAATTTCCGATAATTTCTGAATTCATCAAATTACCTGTTCTTATAAAAAATCCTGACAAAGCAACAACAATAACAATTCTGTCTAATATCCATAAATAATTTTTTTTGGTTTTTTTTGAAAAAATATATAAAGCTAATAATATTCCTATTGCTGCTCCATGACTTG
This sequence comes from uncultured Bacteroidales bacterium, assembly GCA_964582565.1. Lineage (GTDB taxonomy): Bacteria > Bacteroidota > Bacteroidia > Bacteroidales > CAZZDX01 > CAZZDX01. The sequence goes on from CAZOSY010000105.1 coordinate 4,831, forward strand.
CTAATCCGCCATGCCATATTTTTAATATCTCTACAGGATTACTTAAATAATAATCAGGTTCATAAAAAAGACAATGACCAAGTCGTGCACCAACAATAGTGCCTATAACCATATAAATAGTTAGCTTATCAAGAAGCTCGTCAGGAATTTTTTCTTTTTTAAAAAACTTTGAAATTATGATATAACCAAAGTAAAATGATAAAGCAAATAATAAACCATACCATCTTATTGCAAAATTGCCAATTCTAAAAATTTCAGGATTAACATTCCATGTTATAAAATTTGCTAACATAATTTTTTATTATTTATAATATTTAAGTGATATAATGTATAGCACTTGTGAATGTTACAATGAATTAGATACTTAAAAATATTTTTGCTGTAATAAATCTAATTTTTATCTTTCAAATTTTTTTGTTTGCTGATATTTGTTTTTAATTCCTGTAATTGGTTTATAGCTTTGCTTTTAGGTTGGTTATATAGTTCAGGCATTAGATATTTACCTTTTACTCCTTCTTTTTTTTCCGGCTCTACAATAGTATTTTCATGATATTTTTTAACATATAAATCATTTCTTTGTGCATAAACGGTCCAGTTAACTTTCATATTTGGTTTACCACCTGCTATTTGAAATTTACCGTATTTTATTTCTTTTTTAATATACAGATTTGGTGCAGAGCTGGCTATAGGAGTTAGGTTATATGTAAAGTTAATATTTATAGATTCAAAATAATCAGGTAATTTTACTGTTGCTTCTCCGTTTTGGTCAAGTATTATGCTACCTCTATACAGATTTAAGACCTCCGGTGATTCAACAGAAAAATGTTTTAGATATTTATTTTCAGGGTCAAGAGGATTGTCAATCATAAAAGATTTTATTCCGCTTGCTCCTAGTTCTCCTGATGAAAACACGCCGAATCCTGCACTTGTTGTCTGTCCCCATACTCCAACATATCCTGAACCACAAACTCCGATATTATTATATGTAGTTCCAGTGCTGAAGTTGTCGCCCCAAACTCCATATCCCTGCTCATAAGATGTTTCACCAACAACACCATTATATCCCTGACCATATACTCCAAATCCACCGTCAGAGCGGAAATTTTGTCCATGCACGCCTGCCCTGCCTCCTAAGGCAATATCCTGAGTTACTATCCCTAATATTCCTGCTGCACTGTTATCACTTCCATCATAATTACCTGCAATAGCAGAAACCATTTGAGTTGGAGTGCTATAATTACTTTCCTGATGTATCTCAACTGTAGCATATCCATTGGATGCATCAGTATTTTCTGCATATATAGCAGGTCCGGAAGAGGAACTAAGTGCTTCAAAAGCCGTAGTTGGCTGAGTAGTAACAAAAGAACTTACTTTCAGACCACTAATGTCAGCACCAAAGGCAGTTGTATAATTAACTTGAACAGGACCATTATCAGAAGTTATTGTTCTGCCAGTGCCATTGCCTCCACAGTCATAAGCTTGGTCTAATGTAACACAAGCTCCACTGCCACCAATTTGTACCCATAATGCTCCATCATAATACCAAAACTGCTTATAATCAGTATCATATACAACTAAACCTGTTGCAGGCAAACCAACAGCATTCCGCTGTACTGTTGTCATACGAGGAATTAATACACCTTTTGTTATAGATTTAACATCAAGCATAGCTGAATTATCAGAAGAAGAACCATCTTCATTAATAGATACACTTTGTGCAAAAACTGTTGCCTGTATTACTATTAAAGATATAATAAAGATTAATTTTAATTTCTTCATGGTTTAATTATTTTAGTTATTATTAATAAAAAATGCAATTTACATTTTTTTTATAAATTGTTTAAAATAAAATATGTATTTTATAAGGTAAACGGCTATTCGCCTCTACTTACAAATAATATTACTTTTTACAATAATGATAATTCAATAAATATTTTTAGATTTGCAAAAGATTAATAATAAATATTGTAATAAATATGAAAGAATTAGTGGTTGTAGCTTTTGGAGGCAATGCATTATTAAGGAGTGAACAAAAAGGAACAATTGATGAGCAGGAAGCAAATGTATATAATACTTGTAATAATCTTCTGGAACTGGTTAAGAAAGATTACAATATAGTGATAGGACATGGTAATGGTCCGCAAGTTGGAAATGTGTTATTACAACATGAAGCAGGGTCTAATATTTTTGGTGTTCCCAAGATGCCAATAGATTTTTGTGTTGCAGAGACCCAAGGTTCTATTGGCTATATGATAGAACAACAACTTAGAAATGTATTAGAAAAAAATAATATTAAACGCAATATAATAACACTGATAACACAAGTTGTTGTTGATAAAAAAGACCCTGCATTTCAAAATCCTACAAAACCAGTTGGACCTTTTTATACTAAAAAGCAAGCAGACAAACTTATTAATGAAAATAACTGGGTTTTCAGACAAGACCCAAGAGAAAGAGGATGGCGAAGAGTTGTGGCTTCTCCTAAACCGGTAGATATTAATAACTGGAATATTGTTGAAAAACTTGCAAGACAAGGAAACATTGTTGTAACTGTTGGCGGAGGCGGAATACCTGCTTATCTTGATGAGCATAATAAAATGATTGGTATAGATGCAGTGATTGACAAAGACCTTGCCTCTTCACAACTTGCTGTAAAAATAAAATCAGATAAATTTTTTATATTAACTGATGTGCCTAATGTTTGTATAAATTTTCATAAACCTAATGAAAAAAAATTAGATATAATTACTGTTTCTGAGGCAAAACAATATCTTAAACAAGGACATTTTACAGAAGGAAGTATGGCACCTAAGATACGGGCAGCTATTAATTTTGTTGAAAATGGTGGCAAAGAAACAATAATTACCGAAGCAACGCAACTGTCTGATGATAGCTGTGGAACTAAAATAGTACGTTAAACGCCATTGCTAAATGCAAAATGAAAAATGCAAAACAAAAGAAATATCTTTGCGATGAAATATTAAATTGTTACAAAACTATGTGCTGAACAACGTCATCCTGAAATTGTTTCAGGGTTGTTTCAGTAACCTGTGCTGAACTTGTTTCAGTATGACTTTTTAGAATAAATTTATAAATATTAATAAAATAAAATAAAATTATGGCTTTAAATTTAAGAAACAGAAGTTTTACAAAATTACTGGATTTTACTCCAAAAGAGATAAAATTTTTATTAGACCTTAGTGTTGATTTAAAAAAAGCAAAATATGCAGGAACAGAACAACCAACATTAAAAGGTAAAAATATTGCTTTAATTTTTGAAAAATCTTCTACGCGCACAAGATGTGCTTTTGAAGTAGCTGCCTTGGACCAAGGCGCAAATGTTACTTATCTTGGACCAACAGGTTCTCAAATGGGTAAAAAAGAAACAATGAAAGACACTGCAAGAGTCCTTGGGAGAATGTTTGATGGAATAGAATATCGTGGCTTTGGACAGGAAATTGTTGAAGAACTTGCTGAATTTTCAGGCGTGCCGGTATGGAACGGATTAACAACAGAATTTCATCCAACACAGGTGCTTGCCGATTTGATGACAATGGCAGAACATTCAGATAAGCAATTAAATAAAATTTCTTTCTGCTTTCTCGGTGATGCAAAAAATAATGTAGCTAATTCTTTAATGATAGTTGCTGCCAAGATGGGAATGGATTTTAGAACTGCTGCTCCTAAAAAATGCCAGCCAGATGACAAACTTGTAAAACAATGTAAAGACATTGCAAAAAATACAGGAGCCAGGATAACTATTACCGACAATATTAAGCAAGCTGTTAAAAATTGCGATTTCTTATATACAGATGTTTGGGTATCAATGGGTGAGCCGGATTCTGTATGGAAAGAACGTATAAAACTTCTGAAACCTTATCAGGTTAATAAAAAAGTAATGCTTATGACTGGTAATATTAATGTTAAATTTTTGCATTGTTTACCTTCTTTTCATAATAGAGAAACACAAATAGGAGCAGAAATTTATAAAAAATATGGCTTAACAAGTATGGAAGCAACAGATGATGTCTTTGAATCCGAAGCATCACTTGTTTTTGACGAGGCAGAAAACAGAGTGCATACTATAAAAGCTGTTATGGTTGCCAGTTTAGGTAGTTGACAAAAAAATTTTATTTAATAATATATCACTAGTGTCCGACTAAAAATGAAATTAGAATTTATAATAGTAGATTCCTCACTCCGT
>CAZOSY010000106.1:0-9026 GCA_964582565.1 uncultured Bacteroidales bacterium
GAGTGAGGAATCTGCTATTATAAATTCTAATTTCATTTTTAGTCGGACACTAATAGGTTTAAATATTTTTTCCTTTGCAAAGATATAATTTTTTTTTTTAAAAAGAGATATAAAAAAAGCCCCGCCGAAGCGGGGCTAAAGGTCATAATAACCTACGGCATATAGCCTTATTGTGATAAGAAAAATGGATTATTTCTTAATTAATTGCAAAGATATAACAAATAATTTTGATAAAAAAATTTTTTGTTTATATTTTTTGTATTTTTGACAAAAGAAAAAAATATATAAATTAAAAAAAGTAAAATTATGGCAAAAATACTTGGATTAGATTTAGGGACTAACAGCATTGGGTGGGCTGTGGTGGATGATGAAAAAAATAAGATAATTGACACAGGAGTAAGGATTTTTCCTGAGGGAATAGTAAGAGATAAAGGAAAAGAAAAAGAATCTAAAAATGCTGAAAGAAGTAGAGATAGACAAACTCGCAGGCAATACTATAGAAAAAGATTACGAAAAATCAAACTATTAGAGACACTTATTCAGTTTGAAATGTGCCCACTCAAAATAGAGGAACTTAAAATATGGAGTAAGTGGGATAAAGAAAAAGGCAAAGAGGGCAGAGAATTTCCTTCATCAGATGAATTTAAAATGTGGTTAAAACAAAATCCTTATGAATTAAGAAAAAAAGCACTGAATAATAATTTAACACTATATGAATTTGGACGTATTTTATATCATTTGATACAACGCAGAGGATTTTTAAGTAACAGAAAAAGTAATGACGAGGGGAAAATTTATACTGGCAAAGATAATATGACAGGTATTGATGATACAAAAAGTCAAATTAAAGATTCAACGCTTGGAAATTTTTTATATTCAATATATCCTAAAGAAAATGAACCTTACAAAAAAATAACAGATAAAAATGGAAATGAATTAAGAATAAGAGCAAGATATACTTTAAGAGATATGTATATTGACGAATTCCATAAAATATGGGAGAAACAGGCACGTCAATTGGGTTTGGATGAAAAAAAATACGAAAAAAAGAAAATACGCTTTATTAAAGGCAATATAGACAACAATAGAAATAAAAAGAAGATTGAAAACCTTATTGATAAATATGGAAAAGAAAATGTAATAATTGAAGATAAAAAAATTACGACAATTGAAAACATTCATTTAAAAAAATTTTTAGCAGGTGACATTGAATACAAAAATGGAGAATTAAAATATAAAAGTAATGAAAGTGTGTTGTTTTGGCAACGACCATTACGTTCGCAAAAAGGTTTGTTAGCTAAATGTTCGCTTGAAGGAAGAAAGTTTTTTGATAAAGAAAATAAAAAATGGATTGAAATTGGTCCTACACCTGCTCCTTTATCTCATCCCGATTATGAAGAATTTAGAGCATATCAGTTTATAAATAATATTGAATATGGTATAAAACAACAATTACACGAAAGCCAAAAACAACAAATATTAGAACTAATAAACTCAAAAGACAGCAACTTTAAATTTAACGAAATTCCAAAAAAACTTAAATTAGAATACGAAAAATTTAATTATGAAGCTAAACATTCTGTTCCTGGCAATTATACTACAAAACATTTAAAGCCACTTTTTGAAAAAAAAATATGGGAAAAGCACAAAAAAGACATCTGGCATTGTTTTTACTTCTTTGAAGATAATGACAAGCTAATAGATAAACTTAAAGATAAATTTGGGTTTGATGAAGAAAAATATAAAGACAAAATATTAGGAAAAATTGGGAAAGATGGAAAAAGAGGAAAAGGTATAAAATTAAAAGATGGATATTCAAATATTTCTTTAAAAGCCATAGATAATATATTACCTTATTTACGAAAAGAATATAAATTTAGTGATGCTGTTATTTTGGGTGGAGTTAGAAATTCTTTTAGAAAAACTGTTGAAAAAAAACAGGTTGACAGGTGGGAGTATTTTAAAGATTTTCATAAACAAATAGAAGATGATGTAATTAAAATATTAAAAGACAAAACAAATAAAGAAGGTGAAGCTATAGAAAAAATAAAAAGCTACCTCTCTAACCCAAATAACAATTATGGTTTTGAAAAAAATGATAAAAGTTTTAGCAAATTATATCATCATAGTCAACAAATTGAAAAAAAACAATTAAAAAATAAAATTGATACGGTTGAGAATTTAAGAAATCCAATTGTACAACAAGGTTTAAATGAATTAAAAAGACTTGTAAATATATTGAATGAAAAACACAAAAAATTTGATAAAATAAATGTTGAACTCGGAAGAGATTTAAAAAACAGTAAAGTAAAAAGAGAAGAAATAGGCTACAGAATATCAAAAAATGAAAAGAAAAATAATGATGCAAGAGCTTTATTGACTGATTATGGTTTACAACATAGCAGGGAAAATATTCAAAAAGTACTTTTCTACAATGAAATACAAGAAAAGGCAAATATTGTAAGATGTCCTTATACAAATATTGTAATTAATATTGCAGATTTACTTAACCCTGAAAACAAAATACAAATTGAACATATAATCCCAAGAAGTATTTCTTTAGATGATAGTTTTGCAAATAAAACACTTTGCGAAGCAAAATTTAATGGATTAAAGGGAAATAAAACACCTTATGAATTTTACAAATTAAATAATGATAAAAACTTATGGCAAGCAAATTCATGGGAAGATGTTGAACAAAGAGCTTTTAAATTATTGCCATATAATAAAGCAAAACGTTTTTGTTCAAAAACCGAATTTAAAGCAGATAGTTTTATTGAACGACAATTAAATGATACAAGATATATAAGTAAAAAATCAGCAGAAATATTATCGCAAATTTGTGAAGATGTAATGGTTATGCCAGGAAGTCTTACTGCCGAATTACGTCATTTATGGGGTTTAAATAATATTCTGCAACCTGCTTTTAAAGTTGAAATACCAGACCTCGAACTTAAGATAAATAAAGTAATACCCTATTATATTGTATTAGACGAACAAAATAAACTTATTAAATCTCAACACATTTATAACAAAAAACCAATATTAGAAAATAACGAAACTACAATAAGCGGTAAGATAGATAATAGCAAGTTTAAATCAACAGAAAGGTTTGTCAAATTTGAAACAAAAGCAACAGATATTGAAAACGGAGAATATTGGGCTAAAATAAAACTTTCGGCACCCAAAGAAATTATTAGAATATTTAAAGATAAACCCGAAACAACTGAAAATGAGATTGTTTTAAGAGGGAAAATTGAAAATAAAAAATTTAAAAATGATGGAATAAGTGCTGTATCAACTTTAATTAGTGAAAATGGGAGCTATTGGGCAAAATTTTTAATAATTAATAAAAAATTTGAAGAACCTCAAAAAGATAAACAACCTAAAAAAACAGGCAAACAAATTTTATTATTTGGAAATGTAAAGGAAGGTGTTTTTAGTTCATATATATATCAATGTGAAACAAATTTAACTAATGGCAAATATTGGGCAATTCTAGATTTAGATTTTGAAAATGTTGAATTTGATAAAACAATGAACGATAAGCCAAATATTAAAAACAATCAAATATTAATACAAGGAGTAACTAACGATGAAAACATATTTGTATCGGATATTGATAAAGAACACAGTTTTAATATGCAAAAGAGTGCTGGAAAATACTGGGTTGTGTTTGATATTACTTCTGAAATAAAAGAATTTATTAAAATAAAAAATGATGCTCCTGAACTTGAAGAAAAACAAACACTTATTGAGGGCAATATTTGGGTAGATAAATATACAGGAGAAATAAAATTTGACCCAAAGAAAAACAGAGAAGACCACAGACATCATGCAATTGATGCACTTGCAATAGCATTAACTAAACAAAAGTATTTTCAAAAATTAAGTACACGTAATGCTAATTTAGACGAAAAAAAACGATACAATAAATTTGAAAAAGAACAATTAAATTTTCCTGAACCTTGGAATAACTTTTATAAAGATGCAAAAATTGCTGCTGATAAAATGATTATTTCTCACAAACAAAACAAAAAAGTTTTAACAGAAGTAGTTAAGAAAATTAATAAAAACGGAAAGACACACACAAGTAAAGGGATGGCAGTTAGAGGGCGATTGCATAAAGAATTTGTTTATGGAAAACACCCAAAGCCAATTATTAAAGATGGAAAATTTGTTTTTGAAGGGAAAAAAATAGAATTGGAAACAGATAAAAATGGAGACATTAAATATTATTACCACATTAGGAAATCAGTTAAAGATTTGAAAACAGAAACACAATTAAATAAAATTGTTGATATTAATGTAAGGAGTATAATTATTAATGCAAAAAAGGAGGAAACGAAAATAAATAAAGAGATAGAAGAAATAGAAAAACAGCTAAAAAAATCACAAACTAAATTAGAGGAAACAACTTTACAATTAAAAATAAAAGAATTAAAATTAAGTATTAATAACCTATACACTTTAAATAATAAAAATGGGGAACCTGTTCCAATTAAAAAGGTTAGAATTAGAGAAGAAATTAGAAATGCTGAAAAACTAAAAGATATTAATCAATGGGTTAATCCACGAAATAATCACCATATTGCAATTTATGAAAATGAAAACGGTGTGTTATTTGAAAAAGTTGTAACACTATGGGAAGCTGTTGAACGAAAAAAACAAGGTTTACCAGTTATTGATAAAAATCCAACAGATGGCAGTAAATTTGTTCAGTCTTTAGGAAAAAACGAAATGTTTATTCTTGGTTTATCTAATGAAGAATTTGAAGATAATAAAAACAATAATAAATTTTTAAGTAAATGTTTATTCAAAGTTCAAAAAATTGCAGGTGGAGATTATTTTTTAGAAATATGTTTTAGACATCATTTAGATTCAAGGAAGGCAAAATATGCAGAAAAAGATTATAGATATATAAAAGGATTTGGCACAGGCAAAACAGGATGGCAAACATTTAATCCTATAAAAGTAAAAATCTCCCCAACCGGCAAAATAACAAAAATTAAAAAACAATAAATAAATATTTGTGCAAATGTAATTTTACAGGCAAAATGCATGGATGTGGTGGTATGGTATGTAATGGTATGTAATGTAGAGACACGTTTAATTAATGTAGAGACACAAAATTTTGTGTCTCTACAACAACGTAAAAATTATTATTACCAAGAAACCAAATGGAAACCAAATAAATTCGGACCACAATCAAAAAATTTGAGTGCAATAATACGCGGATATAAAACAGGTGTTACAGAATATGCAAATTCAAATAAAATTTTATTTACATGGCAATCAAAATTTCATGACCGTATTGTTAGGAATAAAAATGAATTTTACAGAAAAAAATACATAAAAAACAATATAAAAAATTGGGATAAAGATAAAAATAATCCTAATGGGATTTTTATATGATATTCAAATTGATTAAATCCTAAAATTATGGAAAACTCAAAGAAAACAATTCAATTATCCATATTTTCATGGCAAACATATAAAATTGCTGAGGCAAGTCAATACCTTGGACAACTTGAATTTGATAATGCTATTGAATCCTTTCGTGAAGTATTTTTAAAACATCCTGAAAATACCGACTCAGAAAGTGGTTTGCAGATGTCTGGGCACTGGCAGGATATGTTTCAGCAATCCGATTTTTCAGATATAGAAGGGCTCAAATATCTGTATAACCAAATTGCCGAATATGTATTTGATAAAAAATATCAGTCCGAAATTCTTAAAAAAGCATTGCTAAATTACCTGATTGATAAAATGAACAATAAAAATCAATTCTTTTTATCATCTGACATGTGTATTGCAGATATTTATATTGAGTTGAATGAATATGAAAAAGCAGAATCTGTATTAAAAAAATATTTGAAAGATAATAAGAATTCATCCTTAATTCGTTGTCGCCTTGCAGATACCTTATGGATACAAGGAAAAAGTACAGAAGCAAATAAAAACTATATTATAGCTTTATTGACCTCTCCCAGTGAAATTTTAATAAAGAAAATTACAAATAAAAAATTATTAATAATTATTAATAATGAAGGAATAGAAATGTCGCCTGTTTATGGTTGTCTAAGAGGAATATTACCTTTAATTAATATTGAAAAATTACACAAAGTTGCTGATAACAAGGCGATTAATATATACCATACCTTATTTCTTGCAGAAAAAAGCAGAAAAAATAAGGATACTAAAAACATGGTGAAATACCGAAAAAAAATTAAAGAAATTGCACCTGAGTTTTTTGATGAATATTATAAATGGTTAAGTCAGTTTAAATAAAAGGAAAAATGTTATCAGTGTTAATCATAACAGGAATACAAATTTCGGCAGAAAAACTTCCGATAAAAAGCAAGAATCACAACAACAGGCAAAATAACAAAAATTGAAAAAATAAAATGAGAATAAAATTTTGACGTTTTATTTAATCAAATAAACCTTATGGTCTTAAAAACCTTAATGTTTGGTAGTTATTAAAATATTTAGTAATTATTAAAATATACTATTGTAAAATGAAACAAACTTTATTAAAAAACAACAAATTTTATCATATTTATAATAAAGGCAGAAAAGGCGAAAATATATTTATTGAAAATGATAATTATGAACATTTTTTACATTTATACGAAAAATATATAGAACCAATTGCTAACACTTATGCATGGGTATTACTACCTAATCATTTTCATTTTCTAATCAAATTAAACGATAAAACTGAAAAACCACCTCATCAATACTTTTCCAATTTGTTTAATGCATATACAAAATCATTTAATAAACGATATAACAGATATGGACCTTTATTTGTCAGTCCTTTTAAACGTATAGAAATCAATAATTCCAAATATTTTAAAAATCTTATTTATTACATTCATAATAATCCTGTAAAACACGGTTTTGTTGAAAAAATGTTTGATTATCCATGGAGCTCATATTTAACAATAATATCAATTAAAAAAACAAAACTAAAACGAGATACAGTAATTGGATGGTTTAATAATAAAAAAGAATTCATTGAATTTCATAGTAAGAATATTATTTTAAACAATAAATTTACAATTGAATAATATTATTTTTATTCGCTAAAATATATTACTCATTAATATACACTGCATATCGTATTACCAAACCTTAAGGTTTTTAAGACCTTAAGGTTTAAAAAAATTAAAAAGTTTAACAAATAAAAGGTTTAATAACAAAAACACAAAACACATTTGGTATTTTAGAAAATACGTTTGTTATTTGCAGAAACACACTAACAATATAAATATCAATAAAACCAACAAATAAAATTATGCTAAAACGAATACTTTATTTTTCAAAGCCGTTTTATCTGTCAACAAAAAATCATCAATTATTAATTAATAATAAGGAAACAGGCGAGATAAGGCAGGCAGTTATTGAAGATTTGGGCTTTGTTATATTGGATAATCAACAAATAACATTTACACAATCGGTAATACAGGAACTGGCAGAAAATAATGTAGCAACAGTATTTTGTAATAAAAAACATCATCCTTCGTCAATGTTATTTCATCTTGATACCAATAGTGTACAAACAGAAATATTCAAAGAACAGATTAATGCTTCGGAACCATTAAAAAAGAATTTATGGAAACAAACTATTGAAGCAAAAATAAAAAATCAAGCATTATTGTTAAAAAAAAATGGCAGGGAATACAGATTATTACAAGGTTATGCAAATAATGTAAAAAGTGGTGATACAACTAATATGGAAGCAAGTGCCGCAAGATATTACTGGAAACAACTTTTTGAAATGAAAAATTTTAAGCGAGAACGTTTTGGAATGCCACCTAATCCTTCATTAAATTATGGCTATGCTATTTTACGTGCTGCGGTTGCCCGTGCATTATCAGGTTCAGGTTTATTGCCTACACTTGGTATTCATCATCATAATAAATATAATGCATATTGTTTGGCTGATGATATAATGGAACCTTATCGTCCTTTTGTTGATAAAATTGTATTGGAACAAATGCAAAAATATACTGATTATCATAATTTAACTACTGAAAAAAAAACAGAATTTTTGCAAATATTGAGCTGTGATGTACAGTTTGAAAAAATAAAGCGTCCTTTGATGGTTGGATTATCAATTACAACAGCATCTTTGGCAAGATGTTTTGCAGGAGAACAAAAAAAAACTGATTATCCTGTATTATTGTAATTTCTACAATATGTCAATATATACAACACAATGATACAACAAACCCGTTTAAATGCATATCATATTATGTGGTTATTTGTTTTTTTTGATTTACCTACAAATACAAAAAAAGAGAGAAAGGTAGCAGCAGGATTTAGAAAATATTTGTTAAAAGACGGGTTTACTATGATGCAATATTCTGTTTACATACGGCATTGTGCAAGCAAAGAAAGTGCTGACGTTCATGTCAGACGTGTAAAAATGTGCATACCCGACAAAGGACAGATAAGCATTGTTTGTATTACAGATAAGCAATATGGGAATATTATTAATTTTTGGGGCAAAGTAACAACACCTTTATCTGAAGCACCAAAACAGTTGGAAATGTTTTAATTTTTTTGAATTTGACAATATTACAAACAAAAAAAACAGCAGAAGAATAATTAAAAATCATTCAACTACTGTTTTTTATAAGATATATTTCTGAGGTTTTGTAGTAATATTAGAAGACACAGAGCCAACTAATATATCTTAATCCATTTTTTTATCAAACCACAACACAACAACTACTATTAATAACGTTATTGCAATATATCTTAATCCATTTTTTTATCAAACCACAACTTATTTGATTCTTTATTCAAATTTTTATAAATATATCTTAATCCATTTTTTTATCAAACCACAACATCACAACAACTATTAATAACGTTATTGCTAATATATCTTAATCCATTTTTTTATCAAACCACAACGAAAGGGTGCCGATGTATAATTTAGTTGCAATATATCTTAATCCATTTTTTTATCAAACCACAACTAAATTCAAGTAATTAATGCAACTTTTTCA
>CAZOSY010000107.1:0-1271 GCA_964582565.1 uncultured Bacteroidales bacterium
ATAATTCATAATTCGTAATTCGTAATTCGTAATTCATAATTCGTAATTCGTAATTATTCTTCCCTTTGTTGTTTTTTTATCTTATTAACGTAACTACTCCTTTTTCAGTAATTTCCGTATCATCCATTGATGTTGCTGTTATTATATAAACATAGTTTCCAACAGGTTGGTCTTCATCTTTATATGTGCCATCCCATCCTTGAGGATATTTTAGGTCTATTCCTTCATAAATCATTAATCCCCACTGATTATATATTTCCATATCCCATGTCTTGGCTCCTCTGACAGAGAATATATTATTTACTCCATTATCATCAGGTGTAAATCCTGATGGGATAAATATATCCGCTGCATTTACATGTATATATTCTGTTTTTATAAGTGTGTCTTTACAACCATCTACACTTGTTACTATTAATGTTACAGTATATATTCCGTCAGAAGTATAAGTATGCAAAGGATTTTGAACTGTATCATTACTGTCGTCACCAAAGTCCCATTCCCAGTAAATAGCATTTTGTGAATTGTCAGTAAATTGGACATTAGAATATGATATAATTATTAAAGGGTCTGCACTAAAATCTGCTACCGGTTGTATCCCCATAGTAATTACAACTGAATCTACATCTATACATCCTATTGCATCAGCTACAGTTACTGTATAAGTTGTTGCGTTTGCCGGGCTTACTGTTATTGAGGCAGTTGTTTCTGTTGTATTCCATATATAAGTTTCTCCAGAACCTGCTCCTGTAGCTGTTAATATTGTGCTATCACCGAGACATACAATTTGGTCCGTACCTGCATCTGCCTGAGGGTCATTAACTGTTACAACAACATCATCAGTGTCTGTACATTGATTATCGCCGGTTACAGTTATAATATATGTTGTTGCTGTTGCCGGAGTTACTGTTATTGATGAATCTGTTTCTCCTCCATCCCATTCATAAGTATAAGGAGAAATACCACCTGTTGCTGATGCTGTTAGTATTGTACTTGAATCTATACAAATAGTAATATCTGAACCTGCATCTGCTGTTGGTGAGGGCTTTATAAATACACTAATGCTATCTACTCCTGTGCATCCAACACCACCTGTTGTTTCAAAGACCCTCACTATTCCTGTAGAATCTGTTCCCCATGTAATAGTAATATCTGAAGTGCCTTGTCCTGAAGCAACAATTCCGCCTGTTATTATCCAGTTATAACTATTGCCAAAATTATTTGTTGTTGAGTATGAAACTGTTTCATTTGAGCATACAGTATCATCACCT
>CAZOSY010000107.1:1371-9016 GCA_964582565.1 uncultured Bacteroidales bacterium
CTGCAATTTGCTGTTAAGTCAATACTTGTGTTTTCACAGATACTAGTATTACTTCCTGCATCTACTATTGGTATAGGCACAACAGTTACTACAATAGATTCTGTTCCTGGGCACATATCAGCATTTGCCGTAACAGTATAAGTTGTTGTATTTGTAGGACTTACTACTATTGAGGCGGTTGTTTCTCCTGTGCTCCATTCATAATCTACTCCTCCATCAGCAGTTAAAGTAATACTCTCTCCTTCACATATAGTAGCAGGGTCCGGAACAGTAGTAATAATTATGTCTGGATGAGGTGAGCAGCAAAAAATACTATCTACCGGAATAACATCGCTCATGTGAGCGTCAAAACTTTCATCATGCGAGCCGGTAAATGGTGAATAGGTAGGTGTTAAGGGGGTGAATGAACATGCTTCCTGTGTTTGTGTGGTAATGGATTCATTGCAACCGCTAGTACCATTAGCATCGGTCTTAATCAGACCATAATCCCAGGCTGCAAGTCCAGGTCCCATATTTCCAATAATATATCCACCATCAATAGTTTGTTGGCCACTGCTAAACATTTGCATTCCAAAGAAACCATTATTATAACCCATAGAAAATAGTTCTGTAGTTGCTGTGCTGTTTAATTTTATCAAGTTACTAAAAAAACCTCCAATAAAATTTACTGAGAAACCAACTATTCCAATATTTCCATCACTTGTTTCAAAAATACTATGACCTTCGTCACCTATACTCAACAAACCCATAAACCAACTGTTTGACCAAATAACACTTCCATCAGAGCTGTTGATTTTCATAACTAAAGTATTACTAAAACCTGCAGGTTGTGTAGTATATCCTGTTAAAAGCAGGTCGTCGCCTGAAGATACTTTTTTTATACAATAAGCTGCTTCGCCATCATCATCCTGACCATAAGTTTTAATCCATTGCAAAGTACCGGTAGTATTTGTTTTCAATAAAAAAATATCACTGAGAGTATCAGTCCCGTTTATCTGTTGAGTGTAACCTGCTACAACATATCCATCAGAAACTTCCTCTACACACGTACCCATATCATCGTCAACAGTACTAATTTCAAAAGTTTTATCCCATAATAATGTTCCGGAACTATTTGTTTTTAGCAGGAATATGTTGCTTGAATCCTTGGCGCTAAAACTATAAGTAGAGCCGGTTACTATGTAGCCGCCATCATTAGTTTGTTTAACGGAATATCCACAATCTGCATCACTTCCTCCAAATCTTTTACTCCACAATACGTTACCACTATTATCAATTTTTATCAAAATCAAATCATTATAAGTAACTTCTACACCAATTAATGGACTAACTTCTCCCGTAAGAATATATCCACCGGGAATTTGTTGGACATCAGTTATTACAAAACTGCAAGGTTCATCAACATCGGGAAAGGGCCATAAATCAATAGTTACGGCATCTAATACTTTTGCCCACATTACCTGACCTGTTGAATCTGTTTTAACCAAAGAACCAGTAGTAGTTATAAAAAAATCGCTCATAGACATTCCTGATAGAATATATCCATGATCAGAAGTTTCTTTTACACTGTAAAACATATCCATCATGCTAACACCATAAGATCTTTGAAAAGTAATGGTCTGAGAATTTGCATTTATGCTAAAAAGGAAAGCTATAAACAAAAAAAACAAATATTTTTTCATACCTATGTAATATTTTTATATATTAATAATCAGTTTATTTATAATTAATTTACAAAAGTAATATTATTATTTTTAATAAAAAGAAAATTTTAATTTTTTTTTAAAATATTAAATATTTTGTAACTATATTTATAGTAGAAAGTTTTTTGTAACTGAATTCATAAATTAAATTAAATTAAATTATATTTTATTATCATTGTCATTGTCATTGCCTTAAAAGGCAATGTCATTTAGTTAAGCATATAAGTTTCTGATTAAGATCATATCAGAATAACACCATACTTTAGTATGGTGGAATAATGTAATAAAACCCTATGCTGTCAGCCCGCTTTAGCGGGGCTTTTATATTAATCATCAAAAATATCATATTCTTTATTTAAGTTTCGGACTTAGTACATTGCTGTCAATCAGGTTATTAAAACCATAAAACGTACTGAATTAGAACAATTTTATAAGGCTAATGTATTGAATATCAATATACAACAAAAGCAATAACCATTTATAGTTATTTATGCTGTTTTATTCTAATAAACAATTAATGTTTTTAAGCCCTGAAAGGGCATTATATATCAACGCAGGGTGTAGCCCTGTGAATATAAATACAATACCACGCTAAGCCCTGAAAGGGTGTAATCTCAATCCCATAAGTATCTTTCATCATACTCTATGTTATACTCCTTCAGGAACTCTAAATATTCTTTCTGAAAGGTCTTTTTCCTGTGATGAATGAGATTTCACTTTTTCCAATTTTGATTATGCCCTTTCAGGGCTTGTCGTTTTATAACATATTTTATAGTTTTGGTTAATACTTTTATAATTTCCTCAAAATTAAGAAATTACAAGTAAAATATGCTACTTTTTTTTATTTTTTATTAATATTCTTTTGTTGATTAACAACAACTTAGCAAGTCCGAAACTTCAGTTCTTTATATTCTTCTTTTATAAATTTAAAATATTATTATTAGTCCGCTGAAGCGGACTAATACTGATTATGTTGCCTGTTTTTTATCCACCACAATAAATTGTGGTGTTAGTCTGATGTTCAATATGTTACGGCTTAACTAGTGTCTGTCTATAAAGTAAGTGTTTTGTTCAAAATGTTCAAGTAGGGACACACAGCCGTGCGTACCTACTCGCGTAGTCTTAAAAATCAGGAGTTTACTTTTGTAAATGACTGATTTGAAAGACAAGCGTAACTAAGAAATCGGACATTATGGACAAACACTAACTAAATATCCTAGCCTCTAAAAGGCGGGGCTAATGATATATATTTTCTGAAAATTTATGAACTTTCGGTCAGTCGCCCGACTGAAGCGAAGCTATCTCACGAAATAATTATTCATACTAAAAAAAATAATTAAACACAGACAAAATTATTCCTTCTCATTTTTATTTTTACAACAAACATTTTTATTCTTTTTACATTTTTTTATAAAAAATAATTATTTTTGCAGATAATTTAAAAATCTCTATTAATTAAGAATGATAAACATAACTTTACCTGATAATTCTGTAAGGCAGTATCATAAAGGCATAACACCTTTAGAGATAGCTCAAAGTATTAGTCTGGGATTAGCAAGAAATATATTAGCAGCCAGTGTAAATGATGATTTGTACGATACAGAACGTTCAATAAATAATGATGCTTCTTTAAAACTGCTTACTTGGAATGATAAACAAGGCAAGTCAGTAATGTGGCATTCATCAGCTCATATTATGGCTGAAGCAATCAAGTTTTTCTATCCTGAAGCTAAATTTGCTATAGGACCAAACATAGAAAATGGTTTTTATTATGATGTTGACTTTGGCAATGAAACTATATCTGAAAATGATCTTAAAAAAGTTGAAGATAAAATGCTTGAGTTGTCTAAACAAAAAAATAAATTTATACGCAAAGAGATTTCAAAACATGATGCTTTGGAATATTTTAGCAAAAAGAATAATCCATATAAAACAGAACTTATAAACGACTTGGAAGACGGCACAATAACTTTTTACCAGTCAGGCAATTTTGTTGATTTATGCAGAGGACCACATATACCGGATACAAGTTTTATAAAAGCAGTAAAACTTTTAAGTATTGCAGGTGCTTACTGGAGAGGAGATGAACATAACAAACAGCTGACACGTATTTATGGAATCACATTTCCAAAGAAAAAAGAATTAACAGAATATCTTGAACTTCTTGAACAAGCTAAAAAGCGGGACCATCGCAAAATAGGAAAAGAATTGGAACTGTTTACTTTTTCAAAAAAAGTAGGTATTGGATTACCTTTGTGGTTGCCAAAAGGAGCACAACTTAGAGAACGGCTTGAAAATTTTTTAAAAAAAATTCAAAAGCAAGCAGGATATTTGCCTGTTATTACTCCACATATAGGTGGTATAGAGTTATATAAGACATCAGGACATTATGAAAAATACGGGAAAGAGTCATTTCAACCTATTAAAACACCTATTGAGGGCGAAGAATTTTTATTAAAACCTATGAACTGCCCTCACCATTGCGAAATATATAAAAACAAACCACATTCTTATAAAGATTTACCTGTCAGATATTCTGAATTTGGAACTGTTTACAGATATGAGCAAAGCGGAGAAGTGCATGGACTTATAAGAGTAAGAGGTTTTACACAAGACGATGCACATATATTTTGTACTCCGGACCAGTTGAAAGATGAATTTAAAAATGTTGTTGATATTGTATCTCAAATTTTTAAAATATTTGATTTTAAGGACTTCATTACACAAATTTCATTAAGAGATCCTAAAAATAAACAAAAGTATATAGGAACAGATGAAAACTGGGAAAAAGCTGAACAGGCAATATTAGAGTCAACAAAAGAGAAAGGAATTGAAGCTGATATTAAATATGGAGAAGCTGCTTTTTACGGACCTAAGTTGGACTTTATTGTTAAAGATGCAATAGGGAGGAAGTGGCAATTAGGAACTATTCAGGTTGATTATAATCTGCCGGAACGTTTTGAATTGGAATATACAGGTAAAGATAACAAAAAGCATCGTCCTGTAATGATTCACCGCGCTCCTTTTGGCTCTATGGAAAGGTTTATAGCAGTATTGATAGAACATACCGAAGGAAAATTTCCTCTATGGCTTACACCTGACCAGGTTATTATATTACCAGTAAGCGAAAAATATCATAATTATTCAAAAAAAGTTTTGAGTTTGCTAAATAATTACGATATTCGCGCCATTATTGATAACAGAAACGAAAAAACAGGAAGAAAAATCCGTGATGCAGAGATGAAAAAGATTCCGTATATGATTATATTAGGGGGAAAAGAAGAAAATGCAAATACTGTATCTGTAAGAAGACAAGGAAAAGGAGATTTAGGAGTTTTTTCTGTGAAAAATTTTGTAGAAATTTTTAATAAAGAAATTGAAAAATCGTATAATAAATAGGTTTTACCACAAATTTAATTAAAAAATGTAATTTAGCGAATTGCAAATCCCATATTTATACCGATAGGATTATAATTATAATCTTTATTCGTCAGTCGGGTGCTTAACAGATTAAAATAACAAATAGAACTAAAAATAATAACTAAAATATAAGGAGGAACGTAACATAGCAATTTCATATAATTATAGGGGAAGAAGAAATCCCAGAATGAGAAAAGATAGATACAGAATCAACAAAGGAATAGATATTCCTGTTGTTCGTGTTGTTGGTGATAATGTAGAACCGAAGATATGTTCAATAAACGAAGCTCTGAAATTAGCAGAAGATTTGGGACTTGACCTTGTTGAAATATCACCAAAAGCAAATCCGCCTGTATGTAAAATAATTGACTATAAAAAGTTCCTTTATGAACAAAAAAAGAAACAAAAATTAATAAAAGCTAAAACTTCAAAAATTGTTGTAAAAGAATTAAGATTTGGACCAAATACCGATGAACATGATTTTAACTTTAAACTAAATCATGCCATAAATTTTTTAAAAAAAGGATTTAAAGTTAAAGCTTATGTATTTTTTAAAGGTCGTTCAATAATTTATAAAGAAAAAGGTGAAATAATTTTGCTTAAATTTGTACAAAAACTTGAAGATTATGGCAAAGTTGAACAATTACCAAAATTAGAAGGTAAAAGGATGATTATAACAATTTTACCAAAAAAAAATAAATAACTTATTAAAAATTAGAAATAATGCCAAAAATGAAAACTAAATCCAGTGCTAAAAAAAGATTTACTCTAACAGGAACTGGTAAGATAAAAAGACATCATGCTTATAAAAGTCATATGTTAACAAAAAAGACAACAAAGCAAAAACGTAATCTTGGTTATAGCACAATAATTGACAAAGCTGACAAGAAAAATATAAAAAAAATGCTTTGTATATAAATCTTAATATTCGAGTTCGAGGCTTGTGCAGTTTTGAAAATCAGGAGTTTGCTTTTGTAAATGACTGATTTGAAAGACAAGCATAACGAAGAAATCGGACATTATGGACAAACACTATTTATATTTGTATAGCAGAGACAGGCACAGGTAAATTATAAATTTTAATTACAATTTATTTTATAAAAAATTAATTCTTAATTCGCCTTAGGTAGAATTAAAAAAAAAAAATACTAAAACAAAAAAAATAAAATTATGCCAAGAGCAACAAATTCAGTGGCATCACGCCAAAAAAAGAAAAAAATCTTTAAACAAACAAAAGGACAGTTTGGCAGAAGAAAAAATGTATGGACAGTAGCAAAAAATGCTTATGAAAAAGGTCTGTGTTATGCATATCGCGACAGAAGAAATAAAAAAAGAACATTTAGACGACTTTGGATAGTACGTATTAATGCAGGAGTAAGACAATATGGAATGTCTTATTCCGAATTTATGGATAAAATACATAAAAAAAATATAAACATAAATCGTAAAACACTTGCAGACCTTGCAATGAATAATCCACAATCTTTTAAAGCTATTGTAGATTCTGTTAAATAAATTGTTTGGGATTTTTTACAAAAAAACAGCTTAATTAATTCATGAATTTATATTAATTATGATACAAAGAATCCAGTCGCTTTTTTTATTTATCGTATTTATTGCCGGAATATATTTATTCTTTTTACCTGTTGCTTTTTATTCTTCTGATATATTATTATGTAAGTTTAACATTACAGGAATATCACAAATCAACGGACAACCTCAAAATTTTCCTAATACTATACCTATTATTATTTTTACAATTATAATGATTGTATTGCCTTTTGTTATAATATTTTTGTACAAAAAACAACCTTTACAAATGAAACTTTGCAGATTGGGCATAATAATTAATGTTTTGCTTATTGCTGTTATTTTTTGGTATGCTGATATTATTGAAAAAAAATTATGTGTAGATTCTATTTATAAAATAGGTGTATTTTTGCCTTTATTAACACTTATCTTTTTATTTCTTGCCAATATGTTTATCCGTAAAGATGAAAAACTAATCAAATCTGCTGACAGATTAAGATAATAATACTTCTACCTTTATTCTTGTCTTTTTTATACTCACCCACTGTTTAATAATAACTTTGCCAATTACACAGGGTAAACCTAACCACAATATCATTTAGTTAATCCGTAACATATTGAACATCGGATTAGCACCACAATTTATTGTGGTGTTTAAATATAAATATCGTGTCATAAAAGTCGGCTTTAAGCCGACTTCCAAAAACAAACGTGCTATTTTATACACTGAAGTATGGTGCTAATCTGATATGCTCTAATCAAAAATTTATAATCTTAACTTAATGACATTACCCTAGTTCCTCTCTATCCGCGGCAGGCGGAAGGGAAATCATGGTTATTTAGCAAAACCGAAATAAAAGAGGATAGTAAAAGATATTGATTTTTTTTTTATTATCTACTCATTCGGAGGTATTTTAGTTCTTTTTAAATATTTTGAATTTTATAACTTATAATTTTTAAAAGAGTGCCTTTGTGCCTCATAATTAATAATT
>CAZOSY010000108.1:0-8856 GCA_964582565.1 uncultured Bacteroidales bacterium
ATATAATCTTATATCTAACAGGGTGAAGAATGACAAAAAGTATTGTTTTCGTGCAAACACTACATAGCACCTCAAAATAAGATTTAATCATTCGTTTGGTTATAAAAAGCATTTTGTTAATTGATTAAATTTAATTGATTAAATTATAAATTTTATAAATCTAATTTGGATAGATATAATTATTATTGTATAATTGCAAATTTTTATAATTAAATTATTTTGAATAAAAAGCTATAAAACAATGCAGAACAAAGGGGCTATAAAAACTTTTGCTATCATACTTTCTTTCATTTGTATATATCAACTATTATTTACTTTTTTTACCAGAAGAGTAGAAAATAGAGCAGTAGAATATGCCAGTAACTATATAAATACTGAAAAAGTAAAAACATTATTAAAAAAGAAATTTCCTGAAGGTAATATTTTAAAAGAGAAAACATTTTTAGATTCAATATCAAATTCAAAAGAATCTTTTTATTTGGATTCTATGTCAAATGAAGTTATTTACAATATCCTAATAAGAAAATATACTTATAAGGATTGTAAAGAGAGAGAAATAAATCTTGGACTTGACCTAAAAGGCGGTATGAATGTAACTCTTGAGGTCTCTGTTGCCGATATTATAAAAGGCATGGCAAGAGATAGTAAAGATACAACTCTTAACAAAGCTATTGCAAAAGCTTATGAAATGCAAAGAAATAGTCAGGAAGATTTTGTTACACTTTTTGGCAAAGCATTTGAAATTGTTGCCCCAAACGAAAAATTAGCCGCAATATTTAATACCGTAGAACTAAAAGGCAGAGTTAATTACAACTCTACAAATGAAGAAGTATTAAACGTTATTGAAGAAGAAACTGATGGTGCAATTAGCCGTACTTTTAACATATTAAGAACACGTATTGACAGATTTGGAGTTGCTCAGCCAAATATTCAAAAATCACAAATAGCCGGCAGAATATTAGTTGAACTACCTGGTATTAAAAATCCTGAACGAGTCCGCAAACTATTGCAAGGAACAGCCAAACTTGAATTTTGGGAAACTTATGAATATAAAGAAATATATCCTTACTTAACAAAAGCCAATGATAAACTTAAAGCAACACTTAACATAACAGATGATACCATAAATAATAAATCAATAGATACCTCTAAAGTTATTATTGATAAAAAAGATACAACTGAAAAAAAATCACTAATTGAACAGCTAAAAGGTGATACTACATCAAAAACTAAACAAATCATTGAAAAAGAAGGAATAGAAGACAATCCTTTATTTACATATTTAAGGCCTGCTTTGGTTCAGGATAAAGAAGGGAAATATTACCTAAACAAAGGTCCTGTTGTTGGATATGCAACTATTATAGATACTGCATACGTTAATAGTATGCTTAACAGAAAAGAAATTAAATCAATCTTTCCAAAAAATTTAATACTATTATGGACAGTAAAACCTTATGACAAAGAAGGGACAACATTACAACTTATTGCAATAAAAACAGCTCGTGATGGCTCTGCTGCTTTGAGTGGTAGTGTTATTATCAATGCCCGACAAGATTTTGGCAGAAATGGCGGCAATGAAATTTCAATGAATATGAATAGTGAAGGAGCTAGAGCATGGAAAAGATTGACAGCAAATAATATAGAAAAATCAATTGCAATAGTCCTTGATAATTATGTTTATTCATTTCCTACTGTAAAAGGTGAAATCCCAAACGGAAGATCACAAATAACAGGAAACTTTACTCTTGAAGAAGCTAAAGACCTTGCAAATATTCTTGAAGCTGGCAAGTTACCTGCTCCTGCCAAAATAGTTGAAGAAGCTATAGTAGGACCTTCACTCGGTAAAGAAGCTATACACAAAGGACTGATGTCTTTTATTTTAGCTTTTGTTATTGTATTATTATATATGTTACTTTATTATAATATAGCAGGAAGAGTTGCAGATATTGCACTATTTTCAAACATGTTTTTTCTTTTTGGTGTCCTTGCTTCTTTACAAGCAGTATTAACACTACCAGGTATGGCAGGAATTGTATTAACTTTAGGTATGTCAGTAGATGCTAATGTTATTATCTATGAAAGAATTAAAGAAGAGGTAAGAGCCGGTAAAGGAATACGTCTCGCTATAAGTGACGGATATAAAAATGCTTATTCTGCAATCATTGATGGTAATGTAACAACTTTATTATCAGGTGTTGTATTGTTTATATTTGGTTCAGGACCAGTACAAGGATTTGCTACTACTCTTATAATCGGTATCTTAACTTCTATGTTTTCAGCTATATTCATATCAAGGTTAATATTTATCTGGATGCTTGACAGAAACAAAAAAATTACTTATGATAATAAAATAAACAGAAATTTCTTTACTAAAGTAAACATAGATTTTATAGGGAAAAGGAAAATTTTCTATGTCATATCATCTATATTAATTATAATTGGTTTAATATCATTATTTACCAAAGGTCTAAGTTATGGAGTTGATTTTTCGGGTGGTAGAACTTATATTGTCCGCTTTGACGAAAAAGTAAAAACAAATGAAATAAGATCTTCTTTAGCAAAAGAATTTGATGAAACTTCAGAAGTAAAAATCTTTGGACCAAACAATCAGGTTAAAATCACTACTAAATATTTAATAGATGATAATTCTGTTGATGTTGACTCTATAATAGAATCAAAACTATATAAAGGATTAAAACAATTTTATAAAAAACCTATTACTTATAAAGAATTTTCATCCGATGTTGATGATAAATCAGTTGGTAAACTAAGTTCTCAAAAAGTAGGACCTACTATTGCCGATGATATTAAAAATAAAGCAAAATTAGCTGTAACTCTTGCGTTAATAATTATTTTTGTATATGTAGGAGCTCGTTTTAGAAAATGGCAGTTCGGTGTAGGAGGCGTTATAACTTTAATTCATGATGCCTTAATAGCTATGTCTCTATACTCTGTTTTTTATGGTATAGTACCATTTACACTGGAAGTAGATCAATCATTTATAGCTGCTATACTAACCATAATAGGATATTCAATCAATGATAGTGTAGTTATATTTGATAGAATCAGAGAGTATAATCATATTTATCCTAAAAGGGAACTTAAATCAAATATTAATGGTGCTGTAAATAGTACTTTAGGACGAACATTTAATACATCTGTAACAACTTTTTTTACACTTCTTATTATATTTATCTTTGGCGGGGAAATTATCAGAGGATTTTCTTTTGCTTTAATGGTAGGAGTGATTATAGGAACATATTCCTCTATCTTTGTTTCAACACCAGTAGCTTATGATTTTATGATGATGAGTAAAAAATCAAAAGAATTAGAACAGAAAAAAAAATAAAAAAAATAACTAAAAAAAATAATAACCAATTCATAACCATAACACAAAAAAATACTGTCTGGAATTATATGTTAAAACAGTTTAAATTTTTATGTAACTTGCAACATTTTTTAAATAAAAGTTTACTAAATCTGAATAATTAATAAAATTTTGGTAAATATATCATTAGCCCGTGCTGAAGGACATGGCTAATAATAAAATATAATTAGTATCCGATTAAAATGAAATTAGAATTTATAATAGTAGATTCCTCACTCCGTTCGGGATGACAACTTCGTTATGTTGGGAAGATGAGGGTAAGGACGCGTTTTACGCGTCCTTACCCTCATCCTGAACTTTAAATAACACTGTCATTCCGAGTGATAGCGAGGAATCTCATAATATTTAGAAACGATTTTACCTAAATTTCTACATTTAGTCGGACACTAGTGATAAAATATAATTTAATTTATGAATAATTCAGTTAAAATCTATCTGTGCGAATAAAAACAATAGTATAACATAAAAAAATATAAATTATTAAATAATATATTTATGATTTTAAAAAAAAGTATTATTTTAGCAAATTAGTTATTATTAATAAATAAAAAATCTATATAAAAATGAAAATTTATAGAACAATAGCTACAATTTTAATTTTTTTGTTTACACTTTCTATTAATGTAGATGCACAAAGAAATTATTCTCAGGAAGCTGATGAATCATTTGAACTTCAACAATATTATGATGCAATAGCATTATATAAGAAAGCATATTCAAAAGTGAAAAAAAATAAAGCAGAAAAAGCAAGAATTAGATTTAAAACAGCTGAATGTTATCGTATGATTAATAATACAAAACAATCTGAAGCTTGGTATAAAAGAACAATAAAAGCCAAATATCCGGATCCTATTATTTGGTTATATTATGCAGACGCTCTAAAAGCTAATGAAAAATATGAAGATGCTGTTATTGAATATAATACATATAAAGAGAAAGTGCCTTCTGACCCAAGAGGTGAAAAAGGTGCTGAATCTTCTATCTTAGCCCAAAAATGGAAAGATAATCCTACAAGACATAAAAATAAAAACGAAAGAAGATTTAACTCAAATTTAAATGATTTTTGTGCTTGCTATGCAGATAAAAAATTTAGCTCTCTCGTTTTTACATCCTCAAGAGAAGGAACTTTAGGTAAAGGACATGATGCCTGGACAGGACAAAATTTTACAAGTTTGTTCTATGCAAAAAAAGACAGGAAAGGTTCATGGAGCGTTCCTGTATTATTAGACGAGGGTATAGTAAATACAGATGCTAATGAAGGATCTTCCTGCTTTAATAAAAGATACAATACTGTGTATTTTACCAGATGTAATATTGAAAAAAAGAAACGACTCGGATGCAAAATATATGCAGCAAAAAAAAGAGGACGTAACTGGGCCGAACCGGTAGAAATGATACTATCAGACGATTCCCTTTCTTCTGTCGGACACCCTTTTATAACAAATAAAGAATTAACAATATACTTCTCTTCTGATATACCAGGAGGATATGGAGGAAAAGATATATGGATGGCAATTCGTCCAAGAAAAACCAAGCCCTTTGGAAAACCTGTTAATCTGGGTCCGGCAATTAATACTGTTGGCGATGAGATGTTTCCTTTTATCAGAGAAGATGGAACTCTTTATTTTGCATCAAATGGCCACATTGGAATGGGCGGATTAGATATATTCAAATCAAAAAAAGTAGGAAGTGCATGGAGTACGCCTGTTAATATGAAATATCCTGTAAATTCAGCAGGAGATGATTATGCTATTATCTTTGAAGGAAAAAAGAATAAAGGTTATTTCACTTCAAACAGAAAAGGTGGAAGAGGAGGAGATGATATATGGTCATTCTATATACCACCTTTAATATTTACTTTGCAGGGAGTTGTAAAAGACGACAGTACAAAAAAAATTATTGTAGGTGCCCGCATTAAACTGGTAGGTTCAGACGGAACTATAATATATGATTCTACTGATGCTACAGGAGCTTATATATTTGACAAAGAACAAATATTACCAAATACAACTTATGAACTTACTTTTTCAAAGACCAGATATTTTACTAAAAAAGGTAAAGAAACAACTGTTGGATTAGAACAAAGCAAAAATCTTGTCCATAATGCAAATTTACCACCAATACCCAAAAAAGCTATAGAACTACCAGAGATATTATACGACTTAGCTAAATGGAACTTAAAACCTCAATATACGAGTTCCCTTGATGGATTGATACAAACTATGGAAGATAATCCAAAAATAGTGATAGAGCTAGGATCTCATACTGACTCAAGACCTATTCCTATGACAAATGCTGTTTTATCTCAAAAAAGAGCTAAATCTGTTGTTGATTATCTGATATCAAGAGATATAGCACCTGGAAGATTAGTTGCAAAAGGTTACGGAGCAAGAGTTCCAAAGGTCTTAACTAAAGATATTGTAAAAAATGGAGTTAAAATTAAAAAAGGAACAGTATTAACAGATGAATTTATAAAATCATTAAAAACAAGAAAAGACAAAGAAGTTGCTCATCAGCTAAATCGTCGTACAGAATTTAAAGTGTTAGGAGAAGATTATGTTCCTGTTCAACAAGAAGAAGGAGTAGAAGAAGTAGAGATTGAAATGATAGAAGATGAAAATGAAGACAATGAGATTTATGATGATTCTTATGATGATTCTTATGATGAATAAGTAAATAAAAATTATTATTTATTTTAAAAATACTATAACAACAAAAAGCCCTGTTAATTAACAGGGCTTTTTATTTATATTACTTATATCTAAACCGATATTACGACTTAAATAAAGGAATTGAAAAAATATATAACGCATTAGTATATTAGAAATTTTTATTTCTTTATCTTTACTGAAAATTATTATTTTTGTTAAACAGTATCAAATTCCTATGAAAAACAAATTAAAATATAATTTAAGAGGTGTTTCAGCATCAAAAGAAGATGTCCACAATGCTATCAAAGATATGGATAAGGGCTTATTCCCTAATGCCTTCTGTAAAATAATTCCTGATTATCTTGGCGATGATGATAAATATTGTAATGTTATGCACGCTGATGGAGCAGGAACAAAATCTTCGTTAGCTTATATATACTGGAAAGAAACAGGAGATTTATCTGTATGGGAAGGGATAGCTCAGGATGCTGTTGTTATGAATCTTGACGACCTGCTTTGTATCGGTGCAACTGACAATATATTACTTTCATCAACCATAGGCAGAAATAAAAATCTTATCTCCGGTGAAGTTATATCTGCAATTATTAATGGAACAGAAAAATTTTTACAGGAGATGAGAAATCTGGGGATAAATATTTATTCTACCGGCGGTGAAACCGCTGATATAGGAGATATTGTAAGAACAATTGTAGTAGATTCTACTGTGATTTGCAGAATCAAACGTTCTGATATTATTTCAAACAATATCAAAGACAAAGATGTTATTGTCGGTTTATCTTCGTTTGGACAAGCAATATATGAAAAAGAATATAACGGAGGTATTGGAAGCAATGGCTTGACTTCTGCACGACATGATATATTTTGCAACAGCATTGCAAAAAAATATCCTGAAAGCTATGACCATGCTATTCCACCTGAATTAGTATATTCAGGGAATAAAAATCTTACAGAAAAACTTAATTCTAATGCTCTTAATATCAACATTGGGAAATTAGTGCTATCACCAACAAGAACTTATGCTCCGGTTATAAAAGAGATATTAAAATATTATCATAGTCAAATTCATGGAATAATCCATTGCAGCGGAGGTGCACAGACAAAAGTTTTAAATTTTGTTAATGATTTGCATATAGTAAAAGATAATATGTTTTCTATACCTCCTTTGTTTAAATTGATTAAAGAACAATCAAATACCGGTTGGCAGGAAATGTATAAAGTGTTTAATATGGGACATAGAATGGAATTATACATTTCTAAAGATATTGCCCAGGATATAATAAACATATCAAAAAAATTTAATGTAGATGCACAAATTATAGGTTATTGTGAAAAAGCTACAAAAAAATCTCTTCTTATTAAAAATGAATTTGGAGAATTTAATTATTAATTTTTTTATACTGATACGATTTTGAAATATAAAAAATTATTAATGATGATGTATAGCAAAAACTTTTTTTTGTTTTTTATAAGTATATTCTTAATTGTTGTAAATCAGGTCTTTGCTCAGCAATTGTATTTGATAAAGCCAAAAAATGCTGATTGTAAAAATGCAATTATGTTAAAAGACACTGTTTTTGGTCCTACCAATGCTCCTGATGGTTTTGGAGATGTTATGGAAGTAACGAGTAATAAAAAGAGCAGTTTTTGTTTTGAAAAAGAGCATAACACAGTATGGTATAAATTTACAGTTACGCATGACTGCGATTTAACTTATGACATTATTCCTGTTGATATAAATGATGACTATGATTTTGTTCTTTATAAATATACAGATAAAGATTTTTGTAATCTTATAAAATCAAAACAAATAAATCCGGTAAGGACGAACATTTCAAGAAATGATAAAAAGACAGAAAGCAAAACAGGGCTGTCAATGACAGGTAATAAAAAGTTTGTGCATTACGGAACAGGACCTTGTTACAGTAAATTTTTAAAAGTAAAAAAAAGAGAAATATATTATCTTGTTGTTGATAATGTTTATGAAAATGGCAAAGGACATACTTTAAATATTAAATACAGAAATTGTTCAGATACAGGAATATTGCAACATAATAAAAAAAACAAAAAACATTTAATTGCAAAAAAAGACAAAAATAAATCAGAGATAACACTTAATATAAATGCTGTTGATAAAGAGAGTGGGAAATTAATAAATGCCAGAATTGATATTATTGATATAGAAAAAGAAAAATTGGAACTGCCGGATAGCAAAGTTAATTTTGAGAATGTAAGCAGTTGTTTTACAACAATTAAACCTTTAGGAACATACATTATATATATAAGTGCTAAAGGATATTTTAATTATACCAAGAGAATATATACGAGCAATAAGCAAAAAGATATTTCAATAAAAGCAGAACTTGACAAGATAAAAACAGGTAAAAATATTATTCTTGATAATATACTTTTTTATGGAAATTCAGATAAGTTTTTAGCATATTCTTATACTGCTTTAAAACAATTATTAAATTTTTTAAACAACAATAAGAATGTAAATATTGAGATTCAGGGACATGTTAATGGTCCTGACAAAGGTCATGACTATCATTTTCAACTCTCATTAGACAGGGCTAAAGCAGTATATAATTATTTGCTACAGAATGGGGTAGGAGATGAACGTATTAAATATAAAGGATTTGCTAATAACAGAATGATTTATCCAAGTCCTGTAAACGAAAGACAGGCAGAGATGAACAGAAGAGTAGAGATTATGGTGCTTTCGTATTAACCCTTATTATTATTTTTTGATTAATTATTGTTTTGTTATCAAAAATTGTTTTTTATTTTAAGAACAAT
>CAZOSY010000109.1:0-8833 GCA_964582565.1 uncultured Bacteroidales bacterium
ACTAATGATTGGGGATGGTCTGTTAATAAAGGGAAAGCAATATTTTTTTCAATTATATAATCATTAGTGTTAATACAAATTAAATGTCCTTCTGATTCATCTGCAGGTTCAGTCCATGAACTTTTGCCTGCACACAAAACCCAAAGTTTATTATTAACATCTAATTGCAAACTATTTGGGCGGTAATCTACATATATTGTATTAATAACACTGTCTTTTTGAACATCAACAACAGTAATAGTACTATCAACACCCCAGCCACCCATATTTACTGTAAATATTTTATTATCAATCATAATCATTTGTTCAGGCGAACGGTCTGTTTGTATCTTTTTTTGTATTGAATTTGTTGAAAGGTCTATCACTGCTATATATCCACCATAATCAGACACATATCCTTTGCCTGAATTTATGCCTTTAAAATATCTCGGATAATCTAAATCTGTTATAACTCCCTGTGATTCAAAAGTGCTTGCTTTTACCACTTCAACTTTTGCAGCATTATTGACAACAATATATGCTTTGTCATTATATATATCTATTGACTGGACAATATTTCCCAAAGGACGGGCATTAACAGTTTGAAAAATCTCCTGTTCAACATTTTTATTCCCTTGGTTAAAAAATGTTATTGTGCCTGTGCCTGATTGAAAAGGACCTTCGTTAGAAATAAAAACTCCTGTCTTATACGGGTCTTCGCTTTGCGGATTATCGTTGTCAGAAGAATTGTCATCTGGGTTGCAACTTACAAAAACAAAAGTTGCTAATACCAGTAATTGTTTAAATATTAATTTTTTCATAATTGAGTTAATTTATTTTGTGAATTATTTAATTCCATAATTTGAAATTTAATGAAATTCTATACCATATACCCGGCATAGGTCTCCACTGAATAGATTGATATTTTATATTAAACAAATTGTTTATATCAAACTGTATATCACCAAAATGCTTTTTATATCTGATTTTATACGAAAACATTAAATTACATAATGAAAAATATGGTAAATATTTAGTGTTATCAGATTCAACATATCTTTTGCCTGTATATGACTGATTATAAGAAAATTTAAAGTTTTTGTATAATATTCTTAATGTGCCGGATGCTTTATGAATTGGTATATATATTAATTGTTTTTTATAGGCAGCATCAATATTTGATATTTTATTTTCGTTTGTAGATAAAGAATAGCAATAATTTCCGAGAATATTTATTTTAAAATTTTTAATATCAAAATGTGTGTTTCCATATATTTCAAGTCCTCTTGACCATACTTTTTTCATGTTTTTAGGAGCCCAGTATTCAGAATTTACCGGTTGCCACACAATCCAGTCATTAATAAGGGAATTATATAAAGTAAAAGAGAGCTTTGAAAAATATTTTTCTTTATTTTCGTCTGTTTTAAAAATAATACCGGCTTCTTCATTCCAGCTCGTCTCCGGTTTTAAATACTCGTTTCCTCCTGGTTGCCAAAATCTGTCATTAAGAGTGGGCACTCTGAAATTTTTAGAAATATTGGCTTTACCATAAATAAATTTCCATATTCTGCCTTGTATTCCTGCAAAAGGTGAAACAGGGACATTGTATCCCTGAATAAATTCATTACGAACACTAAAATTAGAAGCCCAGTTAATTTTTTTAAAATTATAAATATAAGAAAGGAAAACACCTGCCTGATTTTGCTGTTTTAAACCATTATAAGATTGAATATCTGCTATATTAACTGTAAAATCTGCTCCTAAATTTAATTTTGAATTATTCCATATATATCTCTTACCATCAATTTTAGTAATAAATGTATTGATATTTGTTTTGGAATCAATATTTATGATATAATCAACATAATGTAATTGCTCGTTTATATAAGATGTTTTAGCTGTCAGCAGCCCTTTATCATAAATTTTTTCCCATTCAACAGAAGAACGCAGAGATTTGTCAATTTGATATGCATCACTTTTTGACATTGTCATTGTAGCAGGTATTTCTCTGTTGCTAAACTGATACCATAAATCTGTTTTTAATATCTGATTTTTTGAAATTTTTCTCCCTGTTTGCTGCATAATATCATACTGAAACAAAGCGGCATTTTTTTGTTTCTGAACAGGATTACCATATTCTGCTGTATTGACAAAACTAAAATCATTTCTAAACTTATTTATCACAAAACTTGTTGAAGAATACCATTTTTTGTCAGATAACACAGTTTTAAAATATGAAGAATAATTATCAAAACTTGCTGCTGAAAAACCTGTATTAAAAGTATTATGTTTTTCAAATTCCGGCTGGTTATTCAAATGTATGCTTCCGCCAATAATTCCATTGCCATAAACAGAACTCTCGCCGCCATAATGGATTTTAATATTATTAAAAAAACAAACAGGTATTAATGCTAAATCTGTCATACCAAGATTAGGAGCATTAATATTAAATCCGTTCCAGAAAATTCCTGTATGACTGCTTGAAGTTCCTCTTAAAGAAACTGTTGCCAAGCTTCCCTGACCATAAGATTTTATATAAACAGATGTTTGTTCTTTTAAAATATCTGCTAATGATGAAGAATGATATTGCAGTAATGTTAAAGAATCAATAAGTTGTAAATTTGTTCCTGTTGAAAAATCTTTTATCTTTAAGGAACTAACGCGGACAGCAGATAATTCAATAGTATCATTTTTAAGCTGTTGAGCAAACGAGCATATATTAAAAAATACAAGATATAATAATACTGAAATACGCATTAAACTTAATTTTTAGATTAAGTTCATAACTACACGGAGAAAGTGGAATTGATATTTTTTTAAAGATATATCAAACATTGCTCTTTTACCCGAAAGCTATGAATAAAATATATAATTTATTTATGGCAGGTCTTCTGACTTACTCTTTTTTTTGAACGCCTTCCCATCAAAACAATTTAGACAGTGGCAATAAGAATTCAAAATTAGCCCACGAATTAATTCGTGAGTTTGCTTACAGCAGCGGGAACTGTTCAGGATTTACACCTGATTCCCTATTATGATTTATTCAACAGAAATTTTGAATAAATACACCATAAATATTTTTGCAAAGATAAATAAAAAAATTTACTATATACAAAAAAAAAAATTTTTTTCACTATTGTGATAATAAATTAGTGCATAATATGAATTAGATTTTGTTTGCTTTGGGGAGCTTGTTTTTGTAAATAATCTATCATTCTTCGTGGTATTTTACATTGATAAGTATAAATTAGAGGAATGTTTAAACAATTTTTTACTTTACATGGTTCAACAAGATTAGCAATATATTCAAAAGTATAAGAAAAATTGTTTTTATAATTAATCTTCCCTTTTGTATATATTGAAAAAGGCACTAAAGGAATAGCAGAAGAATATTTAATGGAATAATAATAATATTCATATTTTGAATTATTTTTATAACCTTGTTCATAACTTGGGTCGAACATATTTACTTCTTTTATTATTCCATATTTAGTAAATATCATTTTACCAGAAATTCCGGATTCTTTTTTTAAATAATGTTTATAGTTAAATACAATGGAAGAATCTTTCTGAATCAATTTTGTATTTTTTTTTGTAAATTTCCAAAAAAAATTTGTTCCTCGCTCAAAAAAATCAAGAGAAAAAAAACTTCGTATATTAGTTTGAAAAAATTTATTATAAGTTGTTGAGTCAATTGGCTGTTGTAAAGGATAATAATAAATTTCACAAACATTAACTTCTCTATAGTAAAATGAGATATTTTTGTAATCTCTTATTTTTACTTTAAAGATACCTGATAAAGTTTCGTTCCAGTTACTGTCTGTTGAAGAAATATTATATTGCAAAGAATAAAACAGGATAGTATCATGATGAACTAAAAATTGTTTGGTATTTTTTACAAGTTTCATTAAGTATTTCTTTGCATTGAAATTTTTGGGTAATATCACCACTTCACTTAATTGTATAAAATTATTTTTCAAAAATACAGTATCAATATTTGGTTGATATTTTATAAGTGTGTCTTTTATTCCCAGTTTTTTCAAAAGCAAAACAGAATCGGGAGATAACTTAAATCGGCACTTACCTTTTTTATCAGAAACAGTTAATAAAGTTTGTTTAGATGTAAAAATTAATATATTAGGAATTGGTTCTTTATTTTTAAAAGAAACAATGGTTAAATTGATTTCCTGCTGTGCATAAGATATATGAAAAAAAAATAATAAAAAAGAAAGTGATGCAAGAGTTCTTATAAGCAATTGCAATTTTATTTTTTTATCATACACTTGATGAAGATGCTCTTGCATTATCATATCCATCCTTTATGTTTATATAATATCCAGGGTGGGGATGAGTACTAAAATGACCTGAACCAATAAAACCCCATGTATCTGCGGCAACCACTTTAATACCATGCCAGATTCTTCCAAATAAAGATCTTGAATCGTCTTTATTCAGATAATCATACCAAGGATTATCAGGGTTTATAGATGCTTCCATATTATGGTTTATCCAATCCAATAAGGACTTTGAATAAATACACTATAAATATTTTGGCTAAAAAATAAATAAAAATTAAAGTTAACAGATTTTCTATTGTCTATTTATATTTTTTTTATTTAATTTTTCAATTTTAATTTCTCTTTTATTTTCAGATTTAACTTCTTGTTTTTCTATTATATCTTTTGTGTTTAGAGTATTTACCTTTTTGGTAACAGGAAAATTTTTAGATACCTGTTGTTTTTTAAGTGCTACAGGTTTGGCAACAGGGAAACGTTCATCAGCATCACCACGTCGTTTAGCCACTAATCTATAGCTGAATGTTATATTTGATGTTCCACTGTTAGATTCCTTTACTGTAAAACCAAGATAATCTTTATCATGTATTACAATCAATTGATTAGTAACTTCGCCGGTTGGCTGAACAAAAACATGAATAGGATGGTCTTTGCTGATTTCACATACTTCAATGAATATTGGACCTAAATCAATATGTACCGAGCCATTATTAAGTTTACCCGAGCCGAAGTCCTCAAACCATACTTCTGGGCTTTCCATACAGAAAAGCAAAGTGTTTTCACCTTTAGATGTCTTCATAATAGCCGATTTGGTTCCTGTAGCTCCTATTCGACCCTGGGCAAAAAGTCCCCAGTAGTTGAGTAAATCATCTTGCGTAGTATATCCAAGAACACCAATTGTGGCATTAGAAGTTATAGAAGTTACATCAGTCCCTCCAAAAACGCCAACAGCACTACCCCCGTCAGTATCAGTATCTTCGTTTAAACCAAATACTGCATAATTAGCTGATTCATTTATATTACCACCTAAACCGCTACCACCATAATATGCAGGACTACTATTATTACAGACCCCAAAAACACCGATTCCGTCTGAAGCATCGGATAAGCCATAAGCACCATACGAACCAGCAGTATTATCACCAAGTGCAAAAACACCAACATTATCACCTGAAAAAGCACCACCGCTTCCATTAGTCAATGTTGTAGGTGAAATATTATTGCCAGCACCAACTACTCCTGTTCCATCAGTAGCTTCGGATAAGAAATAAGCCCCATAAGAACCAGCAGTATTATCACCAAGTGCAAAAACACCAACATTATTACCTGAAAAAGCACCACCGCTTCCGTTAGTCAATGTTGTAGGTGAAATATTATTGCCAGCACCAACTATTCCTGTTCCGTCAGTAGCTTCGGATAGAAAATAAGCTCCATAAGAACCAGCAGTATTATCACCTTTACCGTAAACACCTACATTACTACTTGAGCCAGCTATACCAGAACCTTCTGTAAGATAACTACCTGTAATTCCATTGCCAACACCAATAATACCTGTCCCACTTACATCTGTATTAATCCCCTCAACACCAAATCCATCAGAAATATCTACACTGCCATAAACGCCTGCTCCACCGGAGGCAGCAGCTTTACCATAAACACCTGTATTTGTGCCTGTAAAAGCACCGCCACTACCACCTGAAAGATATGAAGGTGTAGCATCATTTCCTGCAGATATAACTCCTGTTCCATTTACATCTGTATTCATTCCATAAATACCAAATCCATCAGCATTAGTATTAATACCATAAACACCTACACCTGTAGAAGTATTTTGTCCATAAACGCCTATACCTGTACTGTCATTATAACCATTAACTGCATAATTGGTTCCTCCTGACCATGAAGAGAATACATCTCCACCAAAAGGTGTTATAGTATTAACAGAAACCTGGCCTGTAGATGCAACAAAAACTCTAGATGTATCATTGGTTTTAATAATAAAATCAGCAGCGTCAGTAGTCCCTAAAAAATTAGTTCCTGGTGTTGTTCCGGCATTACCTGTTAGGTTCCATGCTGTTCCACCCTGCAAAGAACTTAAATCCTGGATTAATGTTCCGCCTTCATCAGTAATTTCAAGATTAGTGCCATTAAGATTTAAGCTTATATTATATCCATTTGACCCTATTAACTTCCATGCACCGTCATAATAATAAAAACCTATTGTTCCATTAATTTGATAAACTAAAAGACCTTGTGCAGGAGAAGGAATGGAGTTTTTTTGAGCTTCTGTCATTCTTGGTATCAATAAGCCCTTTGCTATAGATGTAACATCAAGCATTGCTGAATTATCAGCAGAAGAACCATCTTCGTTAATAGATACACTCTGTGCAAAAATCGTTGTTTGTGTTATTGTTAAAAACAACATAAAAATAAAAGCTAAAGTTAATTTTTTCATAGTTTTTTAATTTTTTTATTATATAGAATTAATATTAATTGCATTATTTAATGATATAAATTAATCATTTTTGCAAATGTAAAACTTTTTTTAATTTTTAATCCTAATAATTAATTTTATTTTTTATCATAAAGTTTAAATATTTATACTTTTGCTCATCGTTTATAAAAAAATAACCGATTTATTTTAACTTGTTATTTTGCTCTATGCCAAATTGTCGCAATTTGTTATTTGGCAAATTATTTGATAGATA
The DNA here is from genome assembly GCA_964582565.1 of uncultured Bacteroidales bacterium. GTDB lineage: Bacteria > Bacteroidota > Bacteroidia > Bacteroidales > CAZZDX01 > CAZZDX01. The sequence continues at coordinate 6,983 of CAZOSY010000109.1, forward strand.
ATTTATCTGGCTAAGGCATATAAATAAAAAGATAATTTTTTAATTATTAAGAGATGACAGATAAAAAAGATATAAAAGAAAATAAAGAAAGAGATTTGAAAAATAAATCTTTTGTTTCAGAAAAGACAAATAAACCAAAAGACAAGAAAAAAACAGTTAAAAAGGAAAAAAAAGATAAAAAAGCTATTAGTTTGAAAATAAAAAGAGATAAAATTAAAGATTTAGAAGAAAAAGTTAAAGAGTTTAAAGATAAACATTTACGATTATATTCGGAATTTGATAATTACAGAAAAAGAACTTTAAATGAAAAATTAGAACTAACAAAAATAGTTTCTGCTGATACTTTTCAAATATTACTTCCTGTTTTAGATGATTTTGAAAGAGGAATTTCTTCAACAGAAAAAACAGATGATATCAAATCTGTTAAACAAGGTATAAATCTTATTTACAACAAATTTAAGACAAGTTTAAGCCAAAAAGGTCTTAAAGAAATGAAATGTATAGGAGAAGTTTTTAATACTGACTTACACGAAGCTTTAAGTAAAATTCCTTCTAAATCTAAAAAAGATAAAGGTAAAATCGTTGATGTAGTTGAAAAAGGATACTTTTTTAATGATAAAGTATTAAGATATGCCAAGGTTATAATTGCAGAATAAAATTAATAACTTAATAAATTTGAATGTCTAAAAGAGATTATTATGAAGTATTGGGAGTTAACAAAAATGCTACTGATGCAGAACTTAAAAAAGCTTATCGTGAAAAAGCTTTAAAATATCATCCTGACAGGAATCCTGGTAATAAAGAAGCAGAAGAAAAATTTAAAGAAGCTGCTGAATCTTATGAGGTATTAAGTCATGCTGATAAAAGAAGTCGATATGACCAATTTGGTCATGAAGGTATGAGAGGATCCGGAGGTGCAGGATTTGGTATGAATATGGAAGATATATTCAGACACTTTGGAGACATATTTGGTGACTTTGGTAGTGATTTCGGTAGTTTTGGAAACTTTGGAAGTTTTGGAAGCTCTTTTGGAGGTTCTCGCCAAAGACAAAGAAAAGTTAGCAGAGGTTCTAATCTTAGAATTAAAATAAAATTAAATTTAGAAGAAATAGCTAATGGTGCTGAGAAAAAAGTAAAAGTTAAAAAATATACAACATGTTCTGCTTGTGGCGGGACAGGATCCAAAAAAGGGAGTTCTTTTGACACATGCACAACCTGTAATGGAACAGGACAGGTTACAAAGGTAACAAACACTTTTTTAGGACAGATGCAGACAACAGCTACATGTCCCCACTGTAACGGGACAGGAAGAATAATAACAAATAAATGTACTATATGTCATGGTGATGGTATTATAAAAGGAGAAGAAACTATAGATATTAATATTCCTGCAGGAGTAGAAGAAGGTATGCAATTATCTGTATCAGGAAAAGGAAATGCAGGTGCACATAATGGAATATCAGGAGACCTGATTATAATAATCCAGGAAATTGAAGATACTTGCCTTAAAAGAGATGGGAAAAATTTATTCTGTGAACACTTTATAAGCATGCCCGAAGCCATTTTAGGAACAGTTATCAGTGTGCCAATAATAGGAGGAAAAGCTAAAATAAAAATTGAGCCGGGAACTCAACCGGGCAAAGTTTTAAGATTAAGAGGAAAAGGACTGCCAGATTTAAACTCTTATTCAAAAGGTGATATATTAGTAAATATTAATGTATGGATACCACAAAATCTTAGTAAAGAAGAAAAAGATATAATAAAAAAATTTCAGTCATCACCAAACTTTAAACCAAACCCAAGCTCAAAAGATAAAAGTTTATTCTCACGTATGAAAAATTATTTCTATCA
>CAZOSY010000110.1:0-8745 GCA_964582565.1 uncultured Bacteroidales bacterium
TCTCAAGCTAAATTAAAATAGGCTAGCTGGTAAAATACTATTTTATGTAGCACCTTAAAATAATATTTAGCAAAGCTAATTTTTAGAACCAACCTTTAATAATTTTAAGTATTTTAGTCATTTCAAATTTTAACCATTGAGTCCGCTCCGAAAAGTAGATATTTACTTATTTGTCATTCTGAACAACGTCACCCTGAACTCGTTTCAGAATCTATTGATATTATTGAAATTAGAGATTCCGAACTAAATTCGGAATGACACAATTTTGACTTTTCGGAGTGGACTCACCATTAGTATCTATAAACCAAACATTTTATGAAATTTATTGGTGATTTTCATATACACTCTCATTATTCAAGAGCAACAAGCAAAAAACTTATTCCTGAATATCTGGAATATTGGGCAAAACTTAAAGGAATAAAAGTTATTGGCACAGGCGACTTTACTCATCCGGGATGGACAAAAGAACTAAAAGAAAAATTAATACCTGCTGAACAAGGTCTTTTTAAACTAAAAGACAAGTATAAATTAAAAACTGATATTAACTCTGATAATGAGGTTAGATTCTTGCTTACTTCTGAAATAAGTAATATATATAAAAAATTTGATAAAGTTCGTAAAGTGCATAACTGCGTATTTGCTCCTGATTTTGAGACCGTTGATAAAATTCAGCAAAAACTGTCTGGTCTGAAATTCAATATCACTTCTGACGGAAGACCTATTTTAGGATTGGATTCAAGGGACTTACTGGAAATTATGCTTGAAGCAAATGCTCAAAATTATTTTGTGCCTGCCCATATATGGACGCCATGGTTCTCTGCTCTTGGCTCTAAATCCGGCTTTGACTCAATAAAAGAATGCTATGGCGATATGGCAAAATATATATCTGCTGTTGAAACAGGTCTTTCTACCAATGCTCCTATGAACTGGATGTGTAAATTTTTGGACGATTATACTCTTATATCCAATTCTGATGCTCATTCTCCTGAAAAATTAGGTAGAAATGCAAATATCTTTAATACCGAACTATCTTATGATGCTATTATTAATGCAATGCGCTCAGGAAATCCTGAACTGTTTCTAGGCACAATAGACCTTTTTCCTCAGGAAGGAAAATATTTTTATGATGGACATAGAAAATGTAATATCTCGTGGAACCCTGTTGAGACATTAAAACATAATGAAATTTGTTCTGTTTGTGGAAGAAAAGTTACTGTTGGTGTTTTAAACAGAATTTTGCAACTATCTGACAGAGAAGATGTTATGAAAAGAAAAAATCGTCTGCCTTTTCATCCTATAATTCCTCTTAAAGAGATATTATCCGAAATTACAGGTGTAGGTCCAAGCTCTAAAAAAGTTACCGGTGTTTATGATTCTATTTTAAAAAAATTAGGTCCTGAACTAAATATACTTCTTAACATACCTGTTGATGAAATAAATAAAAAAGGTGGTGAGATACTTTCAGAAGCTATAAAACGTATGCGAAATCAACAGGTCTATATAAAAGAGGGCTTTGATGGTGAATATGGGCAGATAAAGGTCTTTGAAAAAAATGAACAAAAAAACTTCTCTAAACAAAAATGCCTGTTTGATGATATTGCCGATAAAACGCATAATGAATCAGGCAGTCGCCTGACAGCACAAGTTACTGAATCAGGCAGCCGCCTGACAGCACAAATTACTGAAAAACAAGATATTTCCACATTCAAATTTAGTATAAAAGAATATAAAGAGTTAAAACAACAACAGAAATCAAATCAAACAGAACTGAAACAAAAAGAACTGTTTTCAACAAAAATTTTAACAAACCCTTTTGAAGAACTTAATACAGAGCAACTTAAAGCAACACAACATTTTTCAGGACCTTTAATAATTATTGCAGGACCAGGCACAGGCAAGACAAAAACACTTACATGCAGCATAGCAAATCTTATCAAAAATAAAAATGTAAAACCCGAAAATATATTAGCACTTACATTTACTAACAAAGCTGCTAATGAAATGAAAGAACGTTTATTAATTTTGCTTAATGCTCAAACTATTGTTAATAAAATGCAAATATCTACTTTTCATGGTTTTGGATTTTCAATTCTTAAAAGATATTATGAAAAAACAGGAAGAAACAAACATTTTTCTATCATTGACAATGATGATGAAAAAATAATCCTGAACAAAAATATTGGGATAACAAAAAAGAATCTTAAAAAGACCATTAATGCCATAACAAAAGCCAAGCAAAATTTAAAGACCTCAGAACAATTGGAAGATAAAGAACAGGCAAAAATTTTTTATGCTTATGAAACAATTTTGCAAGAGCAAAACCTCTTTGATATTGATGATATGATATATGAACCTGTAAGATTATGGCTTGCTTATCCTGAAATACTTGCTTATTACAGGGAAAAATATAAATGGGTTTTTGTTGATGAATATCAGGATACTAATTTTGCCCAGTATCAGATGATTAGATTGTTAAAACCTGATAATGACTCAAATTTATGTGTTACAGGAGACCCTAATCAGGCAATTTATGGATTTCAAGGTGCTGACATTCAGTTTATCAAAAAATTTACTTCTGATTATCCTGATGCCACTCAATATTATCTTAAAAAAAGTTACCGTTGCTCTGATAATATTTTAAAAGCATCTGAAAATATAGTAAAAGACAAAACTGCACAAAACATACAAATGTTAGAGGGCTTACACAAAGGCGTAAAAATAAAAATCATACAAAATAGGACCGAAAAAAGTGAAGCGGAATTTGTTGCCAGAACAATAGAAAATATGCTCGGCGGACTGGGATTCTTTTCTATTGACAGCAACATAACACAAGGCAATGAAAACACAGAGATAAAAGGACTTTCCGATTTTGTTATTTTATGCAGGATAAAAAACCAGATGAAATCTATTGAAAAAGCTCTTAATGACCATAGCATCCCTTTTCAGACAATAGAAAATATACCTTTTTTTAAACAAAAACCTTTAAGTCATATCATTGACCTGTTGAAATTATCAATAAATACTGAAAATACTTTCCTTAAAGAAAAATTAGTTGAAAATAAAATAATTACACATTTGGAATTTACAAAATTTATTGATGCTCTTAATAAACAGCCATCTGTCAAACATAAATCTTTATATATTATTGATAATTATTTTGCAAACGAAAAATCGGAAAATGAAGCGTTATTTAAAAATTTTATATCTATAACTGATGATTATAAAGATGATTTGGATAAATTTTTAAGATTTACAGCATTAGGCACTGGCATTGATGTATATAAACCAAATACCGAAAAAGTAACTCTTATGACACTTCATTCTGCAAAAGGACTTGAATTCAAATGTGTTTTTATTGTTGGTTGTGAAAACGGGTTAATACCTTATTCTATTTTTGAAACACAAAAAGCGGATATTAATGAAGAAAAACGATTGCTTTATGTTGGAATGACACGCGCCCAAAGTTTTTTGTTCCTCTCTTATGCAAAAAAAAGATTTATATTCGGCAGAGAATATCATCTAACAAAAAGTTCTTTTATTTATAGTATAGAAAAGGAACTAATTGAATTACAGGATATACAATATACTAAAAAAGAAAAACAAGAGCAAAAAGATAATCAGTTAAATTTGTTTTAAAATTTATTACTATTGTCCGACTAAATTTAAAAATTTAGGTAAAATCGTTTCTAAATATTATGAGATTCCTCACTATCACTCGGAATGACAGTGTTATTTAGAGTTCAGGGTGAGGGTAAGGACACATAAAACGAACATTGAACTTGAAACTTTGAACATACGCAAATCTATGCCTGACATTAATAAATACGACCCTAAAAAATATATTATTATAAAGGGAGCAAGGGTTAATAACTTAAAAAATGTTGATGTTATTATTCCCCGCAATAAGTTTGTTGTAATTACAGGTGTTTCCGGTTCCGGCAAATCTTCTTTGGCTTACGATACTTTGTATGCCGAAGGACAACGAAGATATGTTGAAAGTATCAGCTCTTATGCCCGCCAGTTTCTCAGCAAAATGAAGAAACCGGATGTGGATTATATCAAAGGCATATCTCCTGCAATAGCTATTAAACAAAAAAATATATCCCAAAATTCCCGCTCAACTGTTGGCACTTCTACTGAAATATATGAATATATTAAACTGCTATATGCAAGAACAGGAAAAACATATTCACCAATATCAGGAAACATTGTAAAAAAACGTACTGTCTCTGATGTTACCGACTATATTTTATCATTAAATGATAATACTAAAATAATTATCTATTCGCCATTAATAGTAATATCAAAAAGAACTCTTAATCAACAACTGAATATGTTTTTACAACAGGGATATTCAAGGATATTATTAAACAAAAAAATTGTAAGAATAGACCAGATAATTGATCATATAAAAGAAGAAAATGTTTCTGATTCTTTTCTAATTATTGACAGATTAACTGTCCGGCATAATGATGAGGAATTTAATTCAAGAATAGCAGATTCTGTTCAGACAGCTTTTTTTGAAGGTCAGGGAGAATGTATTATAGAATCATTTGAAGATAACTCATCTCAGCCAAATAAAAGAGAAAAATTTTCAAATAAGTTTGAACTGGATGGAATTAAATTTGAAGAGCCATCTGTTAGTCTGTTTAGTTTTAATAATCCTTATGGTGCCTGTCCAACCTGTAATGGCTTTGGTAATGTGATTGGAATTGATGAAGATTTAGTTGTGCCAAACAGAAACCTTTCTGTCTTTGAAAATGCTATCTCTTGCTGGAAAGGAGAAAAAATGAGCAAATGGAAAGATTATTTAATCAACAATGTGTCTGAATTTGACTTTCCTATACATAAACCGTTTTATGAGTTAACTGACAAAGAAAAAGAATTGTTGTGGACTGGCAATAAATATTTTTATGGCTTAAACACTTTTTTTGAATTTATAAAAAAAAAATCTTACAAAATACAATACAGGGTTATGCTATACAGGTATAGCGGAAAGACGCTATGTCCTGATTGCAAAGGAAAAAGATTGAGAAAAGAAGCAAACTATATAAAAATTAATGACAAGTTAATAACAGAACTTGTCTCAATGCCAGTAACAAAACTGTTTTATTTTTTTGAAAATATTAATCTTAATGCTCTTGATAAAACTATTGCAAAAAGATTGTTAACAGAGATAACAACCCGTCTGCGATTTCTTATTGATGTGGGTTTGGGATATTTAACACTTAGTCGTATGTCGTCTTCATTATCAGGCGGCGAGACCCAAAGGATGAACCTTACAACATCGCTGGGAAGCAACCTTGTTGACTCTATCTATATCCTTGATGAGCCGACCATAGGACTGCATCCACGCGACACCAAACGATTGATAAAAATTTTGTTGCAACTTAGAGATTTAGGAAATACTGTGATTGTTGTTGAACATGATGAAAATGTGATAAAATCAGCTGACTATTTGATAGATATAGGACCTTTGGCTGGCATCAACGGAGGACAAATAATTTTTCAGGGTTCCTACAAAGATATATTACAAAAACATAACTCACTTACTGCTGAATATCTTAACAGACAAAGACAAATATCTGTGCCTGAACAAAGAAAAATTTGGAACAAATTTATTGAAATAAAAGGAGCAAAAGAAAATAACCTTAAAGATATAAATGTTAAATTTCCTCTTAATATAATAACAGTTGTTACCGGTGTCAGTGGTGTTGGAAAAACATCTCTTGTAAAAAAAATTCTTTATACTGCTTTAAAAAAAAGATATGATGGTTCTGGTGAAAAATCAGGGAAATTTTGTAACTTAGATGGATATATAAATGATATTTCAAATATTGAACTTGTTGACCAAAATCCTATTGGCAAATCATCACGTTCCAATCCTGCCACTTACATTAAAGCTTATGACGATATAAGAACTCTTTTTTCTCAGCAACAACTTTCAAGAATAAGAGGATATAAACCCGGATATTTTTCTTTAAATGTGCCAGGCGGCAGATGCGAAGAATGTAAAGGACAGGGATTTGTTAAAATTGAAATGCTGTTTATGGCTGATGTTTATCTGGTATGCGAAAATTGTAAAGGTAAAAGATTCAAATCAGAACTGCTTGATGTTAAATATAAAGATAAAAATATTAATGATGTCCTAAAACTTACTGTTAATCAGGCAATTGACTTTTTTTCTTCTTATAAAACAAATAAAAATTATAAATATTCTTCATTGGAAAAGAAAATTGTTAATAAACTTAAGTCATTACAGGATGTTGGCTTGGGTTATCTTTGTCTAGGGCAATCTTCAAGCACTTTGAGCGGCGGAGAAGCACAACGAATAAAACTGGCTTATTTTATATCAAAAGGCAAGACAAAAGATAATACGTTGTTTATTTTTGATGAACCTACAACAGGATTACACTTTCACGATATTAATAAATTATATCAATCTTTTAAGGTCTTAATTAATAACAGACATACAATTATTATTGTTGAGCATAATATGGACATTATCAAATGTGCCGACTGGATAATTGACCTTGGTTATGACGGTGGCGAAAATGGCGGATATGTTGTCTTTGAAGGCACTCCGGAACAGATAATCAACTGCAAGGACTCTCAGACAGGATTTTTTTTAAAGGATAAACTTGCCTTAAAAAAATTATGAAATTAAAAATAAAAATCAAATACTATTTTTCAAATTCTACAGGAACTCCACAAATCATAATTAAAGGTTTATCTGTTGACTTATTTTTATACTGATGTTTTTCATTAGGCATAACAATAGCGAAATCACCTTTTTTTACTTCCTGTTCATCTCCATTTTCATTTACCAATACTCCATAGCCATCAATTATATAATTAAGATGCTCGTAATTGTGTTTATGAAAAGGAGTATAACCGTTAGCTTCAACAGTAAATACACGTAACGAAAAAGTTGGAGAACCATTATGCATAGATATAGGAACTTGTTTATAAATATTTTTTGCTCCATCCATGTCAACTTTTATTTTTTCAATCTCATTAAGTTTTATTATTTCCATGTGTTTGTATTTTGTAATTAATTTACCCCGTGAAATAATTTTACGTATTTATCCCGCCTGCCCCGTTGGATATGTTTTTATATCCAACCGGGGTGAAATCCGCATTAGGCGGATATTTCACTGGGAGCAAAAATAATCAGGCATCAGTCGGGCGCCTGACTGAGCTGCCTGATTATTTAACGGGGTAAACTAAATGTATGTCAAACAATATTTTATGTTTTTTATATTAGCAAAATCAGGCATTCGTCAGTAGCCGAACTTGGTAGCCTGATAAAATAGTTTTTAGACAATCTGACAGTCATGGCTATATACTGCCAATCTTATCTTTGAATAATTAATTTTTGTCTTACGGTAAAGTTATTTGATATTATTTCAAGTATATAAATTCCATTATACAAATTGCTGATATCTAGTTCGTGTTGATTTGGTTTTAGCACTTCTGTTTTTATTAATAAACTCATAACATTGTAAATATTTAATATCCAATCTCCGTTGTTAGCATTGTTAATATTCAAAGTTATTGCATCTGAAGCAGGATTGGGATAAATATAAATATTTGTTTCGTTCGCGTAAGAATCATTTATTGCATTCGGATTATTTGTTGCAATGTTTGAAAGTGAGGAATTATATGATTTTGAAGGATCGCAAAGATTCGGACTCATTACTTCCACCTGGTAATATACATAACCTGATGGTGCAGATACATCACTGTATTGAGTGTTGCCTCCCGGTGAGGATCCGATTAATACCATATTATCAGCATCAGTACCACGATAAATGTTATATGTTGAAACCGTAAAACCTTCATAAGGTTCCCATATTAAATTCCATGTATTGCCTATCCCTTGATTGATTGACAGATGCATGGTCTTATGAAAATCGCTTTGCGCAGATTCAATCCCGCAATCATCAAGTATGGAAATTTTGTATTTGTTGGATTGCACATCGGGCTGTGATAAAGCATCAACAAATATACTCATGGAATCATAAGGCACAACACCTATTCTCTCATAAACATCAGTTATATTAGTTTCTCTGTAAATATGGAATGAATCTATTGCTAAAGAGAAAGGTTTGTTCCAGACAACCATATTTTTATTTGTACTGTCAACACCTACAATACAAATTTCAGGTGCATTCATCGGGATTAGTGTAACATATACATCATCTGTTGCAACACAACCGTTAGGGGTTGTTACTGTAACAGTATATGTTTGATTTGAATCAATTGTTGCAACAGGGTTCGCAATACTGGAATTATTAAGCCCTGTAACAGGTACCCATGAATACGTGAGTGTACCTGTTCCTGTATAATTTGTAGTGGTATTCAATGTAGTGCTGTCACCGCAGATTGTTGAGGCGTTAGTTCCGTTGATTGTAAGCGGATCTACATTAACAGTAACACTATCTATAGCAGTGCAGCCATTGGATGTAGTAACAGTAACATAGTATGTTGTGTTGCTCGTGGCTGTGGCAGTGGGATTTGGAATAGTATCGTAATTCAACCCGGTTGAAGGCGACCATTCATAAGTTAGTGTATCATTTCCAGTATAGTTTGATAAAACATATAATTTTAAAATTGTTCCATTATTGCCTACAGCATAACCTGTATTGGTATTTGGAAAATATACTGAATTTAAATCATATGTTGTTACACTAGTTAGTGCTGTCCAGTTTGTTCCGTTATTGATTGTTTTTAGAATTGTTT
>CAZOSY010000111.1:0-8642 GCA_964582565.1 uncultured Bacteroidales bacterium
TGTTAAACTGTTAAATTGTTGTCTTTTTATCGCATTAATACTTTTTATGATTGGTTTATAGCAATTTAGCAATATAACAATTTGACAATTATATCTAATAGAAAGTTAAAATTCTAACCATTTGCAGTATAAATATCTATTTTGCATAATTTTAACATTTTTAACCATCTAACCATAAAACCATTTAACCATTATATATCTGGAAATCATTCCATTCAGGCAACTGCCTGATCCGAAATTAAATTGTCAAGATAATAGTTTAGCAACTAAGCGAAGCAAAATCCTTTAGGGAACGAAGTTAATGATTTAACAATTTCATTTTTTCCATAATTGATTTTAATATCTTTGTTTTTTCGTTACTCAAAGGAGTTAATGGCAATCTAAAGTTTTTTCCTGCTGGTAATGCTGCAAGATTTAAAGACATTTTAGCAGCCATAGGGTTTGTCTCAAATCTAAAAGCTTCAAACAAATCGTAATATTTAAGGTGTATTTTTTCTGCTTTTTTTAATTCTCCTGCTAATGATAGGTCTATCATTTCTTTCATAACTTCAGGGATTAAGTTTGCAGCAACAGAAAATGTTCCGCTTCCGCCAAAGCAAATTAATGGATAAGCTGTTGTATCTTTGCCAGTAAATACATCAAAGTCATCATTTTTAGTAAGAGATATAACTTTTGCCAGATGGTCTAATTGTTTGTTTCCATCTTTTGTCCCAACAATATTTGGATGTTTAGCAAGTTTTGCTGACATTTCAGGAGTTATTTCAACACAGGTTCTTCCTTTTGAATTATGTAATATTATTGGTATTTTAGAATAATCAGCAAGTTGTTCATAAAAATGAAGTATTCCATCTACTTTTGGTAAGACAAGAAAAGGTGCATATACAGCAGCATAGTCAGCGCCTATATCGGCAAACATATCTACTCTTTCTTTTGCTTTCCATAAGCTTGTTATACAAGCATCAGGGACAATCTTAGCTTTTCCTTTTGCTTCTTTAACAACAATTTGTAATACTTTTTTTAGTTCATCTTCTGATAAAAGAGTGTTTTCTCCTGTAACTCCAAGTGGTGCTATTCCGTCAACACCTGCTTTTATTTGTCTTCTTACAAGTTCTTTAAGACCTTGTTCGTCAACAGAAAGGTCTTCTTTGTAAGGTGTAATTAGTAATGTATAAACTCCTTTTTGCATAGTTATATGTTTTAATTTAAAAAATTATTTTATTAGAATGGCTAAATTAATGATATTTATATTTTAAAAGATTAAAAATTTTATTATTTTTTATAACAGATTATTATTTATCCTTAAATCCGTAAGGATTTAAGGATATTCCTGAAAAAGGGCTTACGTTATTTGATATTTTTTGTACTTTCATTGCGAAAAATTTTATTTACCTACTTTTTGTTTTACACCGCTAAAATAGGTGAAAATTTTCAGTTGTCAGACATTGTGTAAAACTATTTCTACACAATATTTTGACAACTTTTTAATAAAATTTTTGCGGATTTAAGGAAACTCTGAAAGAGTTTAATTTGAATAACCATAGATACAATCTATGGTTAATAATAGATAATTAATAAACAATCCTGAAAGGATTGAACCCCTTCGGGGTTCTATATAGATAATATTTTTTACCACGCATTTTATACGTGGTTATTCATATTTTTCCCTTTCAGGGAAATTTAATCGTTAAAAAGTATAAACTATTTTTTATCTTTTTCGAAAGATGCCTTTATGATTCGTATTATATTTAAAATTGCTTAATCACAGGAACAATTACTTCTAAAGAACTTTGATTAATTTTAATATTAAGCTCTTTCCCAAGATTAAACGAATCTCCATCAAGATGAATAGCTTCTTCTAAAGAAGGTTGTATAATATTTATCTCTTTACCTTGAAAAATTTCTAAATATTTACTTTTATCAACTGTTTTATCAAAAATTCTTAAAGCAATGGACGGAGCGTTATGGATAGGAAATTCATTTAAAATACAAATGTCTAATAATCCATCATTTATAGATGCTTTGGGTGAAATATATGCATTATTACCAAATTGTGAAGAATTGGCAATGCTTAATAAAAAAGCTTTTCTGTTAAGTATTTTTTTGTCAATGCTTATTGAATAGTTTTTAGCTTTATAATTTAAAGATTCTTCAAATGCAATTTTTACATAAGGATATGCACCTCTTTTCCCAAAATTTGCAAATTTTGAAGCTACAAGAGCATCAAATCCTATACCTGCAACATTTATAAAAAAATTATTATTTACTGTTGCTGTATCACTTTTAATACTTTTTTGTTTATTAATTATCTTAATTGCTTTAGATATATTATTTGATGGTATATTAAGATGTCTTGCAAAACCATTGCCTGAACCTGTTGGGATTATAGCCATTTTAGTATTAGAATTTACTAATCCTTGGGCAACTTCTCTTACAGTGCCATCACCACCAACAGCAACAACAATATCATAATTTTCTTTAACAGCATTTTTGCTAATAGCAGTAGCATGAAGAGGATATTTGGTATAAATAATGTTGTAATCAAAAATTTTTATATCAAGAAAAGAATTGATTTGTCTTCTTATAATTCTTTGTTTATTTATACCTGATACAGGATTAATTATAAAAAGTATTTTTTTATTCAAGATAAAAAAGAATTTAAATTATTGAGATTATAAAAGTAAAAAATGGGGATTATAGTAAAAAATTAACCAAATTAATTAAAAATTGTAAATATAATAAATATGATTACTTTTAATAATTTTATTTATTATTTTTCCTTGATTCTATCAATATATTAAGCATTTTGATTCCACATTCAGATATTACAGTTCCCGGTCCAAAGATAGCTATTACTCCTGTGCTGTATAGGAATTGATAATCTTGCGGAGGGATAACTCCGCCGGCAACTACCATAATATCATCTCTTCCTAATTTTTTAAGTTCTTTAATAACTTGCGGTATTAAGGTCTTATGTCCGCCTGCCAGGCTTGATATTCCGAGTATATGAACATCATTTTCAACAGCTTGTTGTGCTGCTTCTTTTGGTGTTTGGAACAGAGGTCCAATATCTACATCAAAGCCCATATCAGCGTGTGCTGTTGCAACGACTTTTGCTCCTCTGTCATGACCATCTTGTCCCATTTTAGCAATCATTATTCTTGGTCTGCGTCCTTCTAATTTTTCAAATTCATCAGCCAGTTTTCTAGCTTTGGCAAAGCCCTTATCATTTGATATTTCCATAGAGTAAATTCCTGATATTGAACGTATACTAGCTTTATATCTGCCGAATATTTTTTCGCAAGCTAATGATATTTCTCCTAATGTAGCACGTTTACGAGCTGCATCAATAGAAAGTTCTAATAAATTACCTTTTCCTGTTTTACATGCCTTAGTGATATTTTCCAAAGCTTCCTGAACTTGAGCATTGTTACGTTCCTGTTTTAGTTTTTTTAGTCGTGTCAGTTGTGCTTCGCGCACAGCAGTGTTATCCACTTCAAGGATATCAATAGGTTCTTCTTTTTCAAGTTTATATTTATTGATTCCTACAATAGTATCTTTCCCGGAGTCAATACGGGCTTGTTTTCGTGCTGATGCCTCTTCTATACGCATTTTTGGGATACCTGTTTCAATAGCTTTAGCCATACCACCGAGTTTTTCAATTTCTTCAATTAGTTTCCATGCTTTATGAGCGATTTCATCAGTTAAAAATTCAATATAATAAGAGCCGGCCCAGGGGTCAACAGATTTACATATATTGGTTTCTTTTTGAAGATATATTTGTGTGTTGCGGGCTATCCTTGCTGAGAAATCAGTTGGCAAGGCAATAGCTTCGTCCAAAGCGTTAGTATGTAATGATTGAGTATGTCCAAGAACTGCTGACATAGCTTCAATACAGGTTCTGGCAATATTATTATAAGGATCCTGTGCTGTCAAACTCCATCCTGAAGTTTGGCAATGTGTTCTCAGAGATAAAGATTTTGGATTTTTAGGGTTAAATTGTTTAACGATTTTAGCCCATAACATTCTGGCTGCCCGTAGTTTGGCTATTTCCATAAAATGATTCATTCCTATGCCCCAGAAGAAAGATATACGTGGTGCAAAAGCATCAATATCTATTCCTGCTTTGATTCCTGTGCGAAGATAATCTAATCCGTCGGCTAAGGTATAAGCCAGTTCAATATCAGCAGTTGCTCCTGCTTCCTGCATATGATATCCGCTAACGCTTATAGAGTTAAATTTAGGCATTTTTTTAGAGGTAAATTCAAAAATGTCAGCAATAATTTTCATTGAAGGTAATGGCGGATATATATATGTATTGCGGACCATAAATTCTTTTAAAATATCATTTTGAATAGTGCCAATTAATTTTTCTACAGGAACGCCTTGTTCTTCGGCTGCAACAATATAGAAAGCCATAACAGGCAATACAGCACCGTTCATAGTCATTGACACAGACATTTTATCTAGTGGTATCTGGTCAAACAGGATTTTCATATCTAATACAGAGTCAATAGCTACGCCAGCTTTTCCTATATCTCCTACAACGCGTTCATTGTCAGAGTCGTAACCGCGGTGTGTTGCCAAGTCAAAAGCAACAGATAAGCCTTTTTGTCCTGCTGCCAAATTTCGTTTATAAAAGGCATTTGATTCTTCGGCAGTAGAGAACCCTGCATATTGACGTATGGTCCAGGGCTTTATAACATACATTGTTGAGTAAGGTCCACGCAAAAATGGGACAATGCCGGCAGCATAGTTCAGATGTTCCATTTCCTTTAAATCAGTATTGCCATAAACATGTTTGACATTAATTTGTTCAGGTGTCAGCCATTGTTTTTTATTTCCGGTTTTTTTTTCCCATTGATCAAAAGGGACAGTTTCTTTTAGATTAGATTTATAATCTATATTTTTAAAATCTGGTCGCATATTATATTAAAGTATTAAATTTTATGTGTTTATACCGTTGGATTAGGTCGTCTGGTCAAGAGCACGACTGATAAAAAGCCATGAACTTTGAACTTTAAACTTATCTATCACATTATCCCAAATTTTTGTTGATATTTTCTTAAAGTTTCCAAAATATTTGTTTTTATATGGATAAAATCATCAATTCCTGAGTTTTTTAAGTCATCAATAATATTTTTAGGATATCCTGCAATAATTACTGATATTTCAGAATTTTTTTCTTTTAATTTTTGTGCAATAGCAGGAGCAAGTTCAGCATATTTATCGTCAGAGCTACATATTACTATAATATTTGGATTGGATTTTATAGCAAACTCCACTCCTTGTTCAGCGGTTTTAAATCCTGCATTGTCAATTATTTCATAACCTGCACAGCCAAAGAAATTTGTTGAGAACATAGCCCTTGCTTTACGCATTGTAGGATTTCCTATTGTTAGCAGAAACACTTTTGGTTTCTTATTACCTTTTTTTACAAATTTTTCAGTGCAAAGTCGTATGTTTTCAAATTCTTCAGCACCACGATAAAGTTTTAATGGTTTTATTATAGTTTCTTTTTTATCCGCCTGAGGCGAATATTTTTTATTTATTTCTATATTATTTAGTGCTTTTTCAGTAAGATTAGGAAATTGATTAGTGCCAAGGATTGTCTGTTTGCCCATTGCAATATTCATATTCTTTTTTTGACGGGTTTTTTCTATTTCATTTTGTATAAAATTTTGTTTTACTGCTTTAATAAAACCGCGTTTTTCTTCTGTTTTTTTAAATAAATTCCATGCAGCATTTGCAATTATATCTGTTAAGTTTTCAATATAATAAGAGCCGGCACCAGGGTCTATGACTTTATCAAAATGAGCTTCTTCTTTTATAATTAACTGTATGTTTTGGGCAATTCTTGATGAGAAATCATTGTAATTTTTAAAACTCATATCAAAAGCCGTTACAGACATTGAATCACAGTTGCCAATAGCTGCTGACATAGCTTCTGTTGTTAAACGAAGTATATTAACATAAGGGTCATAAATAGTTTTGTTACATGTTGATGTTATGGTATGTATAAACATTTTTAAAGATTTTTCATGAGCAGGTTTATATTGTTCAACAATTTTAGTCCATAACAAACGTGCTGCACGTAATTTTGCTATTTCAATAAAATAGTTAGAGTCAATAGCAAAAGAAAATTGCATTTTTGGACTTATATTATCAACAGATAAACCTTTGTCAGTAAGATGAGCAAGATATTCATTTGCTGATGCCAGACCAAAAGCTAATTCCTGAACAGCAGAAGAGCCGGCATTATGAAAATAATGACTATTTATTGTTATAGCTCTAAAGTTTGGCAGTTTTTTGTTTATAATTTTGATTATATTATATGCATTAGCAAAATCATTGTCTTGTGTAGTATTATAATTGGTACGAATCAATAAATGACCTATCGGGTCAAAATTTAAAGAGCCGTTAATTTTTTCAGTGTCAATATTTTTTTTATTTACTTCATTAATGAATAAATTAAGTATGTGATTATAGTTTTTAGAAGATATAAAGTTAATACTTATTTTTGTCAGGTCAATATTTTTTAACAGCAGGTTTATATCAGTTTCGTTATTGATTTTTTCTGTTTTAAATCCGATTGAGTTAGCATCTCTGCTGATAGCATTCAGAGCTATTTTGTTAGCTTGTTCAATATTTTCAATATCAATATCCTGACGAATTTCCCATACATTATTTTTGATTTTATTACCTCTTACATAAGGATATTTGTTTGGGAGAGTTTTTATATGAGACAGATTTTTAATATCTTCAGCTCTGTAATAAGGTCTTACGTTAAATCCTTCAAGCGTCTTCCATAAGAGCTTTTTTTCATAATCAGCACCTTTAAGGTCTGTTTTTATTTTTTCTTCCCATTCTTGTGTTGATACAGGAGGAAATTCAGTAAATAATTTTTCTTTTTTCTGACTCATTTTTTAAGTCCTTAAATTATAAAGTATAGGGTTTGTTTTAAATAGCAAATTTAGAAAAAATAAAAGAAATGGGTAAATAATAAAAATTTTTAGGCAAAAATTTATTTTGAGGTGCTGTGTAGTAAAAATTATTTTATATAGAACATTTAAATTCCTCACCGCCTAAGGCGGATTGACTCTGTCAGGTTCGGCAATTGCGGAACTGTAAAAATTTGGCTTTATATGAAGTTTTATTTTTATTTAAAATATGCTAATAGTATTTTTTACCAAAAAATTAGCAAAGTAATATAATCGTAAATTTTATATATTAAAAGTTAAAGATTGTTTAAGTATGTCGTGCTCATCCGCAAAAAAATACTGGCTTTGATGATCTCATACTGGAAATATTACTATATTCAACGAAATAAATGTCAAGGTTATTTTGATTCTTTAATATGAAATCAGGTGATTGAATTTTGTTGTAAACGTAATGGTCAAAGATGTTAATTTTCTTACATTCTTTTAATTCAAATGGTGCAATGAAAATGAAATATTTCTGTCCATACTTTTTTTGTAATTCTTTAAGCCTTGACCTTAATTCTTTTAGATTGTTTATTTTGTATTTTATGTTGTCTAACATTAATAGTGTTTTATGGTTTTATACAAAAAACCTGTGCTGTCAGGCAGTCATGTTCGGCTACTGGCCAATGACGAATAACTGACAAGTATTTAAAAATACAAAATATATTTTTTATTACTCCAATTTTGCTAGAATTATTCAATTATAATTTCATCTTTATAAATTTTAGTATCTGTTTGGATTACAAGATAATACATTCCTTTTGAGATGTTTGATAAATCAATAATAGTTGTATGATTTCCTGTAATATAAGTTTGATTTTTTTCATATATAAGAGCTCCAATTATATCATAAATTTTGATATTCACAGATTGTTTTTTATTAACATTAAATTCAACTGTTATTGAGCCACTAGTTGGATTAGGAAATATATTTATATTATTTATATTATCAGTAATTTCATTTATACCGACATATTCATAAGGGTCAGACATTTCAGAAGAGCAGCCATCAATTGTAACCTGAACTGTGTAAGAGCCGGATTGAACAGGTTCATAAGGTCTTGCTGTTGCTCCCGGTATTGTGTTTCCATTTAAAAACCATTGATTTCCGTGTGCTGCACTTGAATAGAGTATATCATCTTCCATAACGATTGTTGGTTTTGGAGGTATTGGATGCACAGTAACATTTACATTAAGAGAGGTGCTACTACATAAAGTATTAGTATTAATTAAATCTACAGAATAGTCCCCATTTTCATAAGTTATATAAGAAGAGTTTATTGCTCCCGGTATTGTATCACCATCTTTAAACCATTGATATATACATGCAGTATCATTATAAACACTTAACAGTATTGAATCACCTTCGCACAGAGATATTGGTCCTGATGGTGCAATAGTTGCATCAGGTAAAGGATTTACTGTTACTGTTACATGCGTTGAAGTATTTGAGCAAGTAAAATTATTAGTTACAACAATAGTATAGTTTCCGCTTTCCTGTGCTATATAAGAAGAATCAACAGCACCGATAATATCTATTCCGTCTTTTTTCCATTGATATGTTAAGTTTGCACCAGTATTGGCATTTAAGATTACTTCATTGCCCTGACAAAATGTTGTTGGACCTGCTAGTGTAATAGTTGCATCAGGTAAAGGATTAAC
>CAZOSY010000112.1:0-8627 GCA_964582565.1 uncultured Bacteroidales bacterium
GCAGGTAAATCATATTTGTTCATACTTAACTTCTTAAATCATTATTCGTTAATCGGTATTCTATATTCAATTTTTCATTCTTCTCTTTTTTTTACTTTTACTTGAAGATAACGGATATATAAATATTCCCTGTATGCTAACAAAGTAAACTATTGTTTAATTTGGATTATAGTATCTTTTTGTCTTTTTTTAAAAATATTTGTATAAAAAATTGAGAACTTTTTTTGCATTTACAATAAAAATTATGTATCTTTACGGTCAAATTCATTATTTATAAAATAAAAACTAATGAGAAGTATAAAAAATATAATATTATTAATAATACTTATGTCAGGTTTGTATTTTTCATGTTTAGCCCAGGTAATTACCTTTAAAAAAAATTATGGTTACTTAATAAACAATGATTATGGAAGATATATCCAGCAAACCTCAGATGGTGGCTATATTATAGTTGGAAATACAGATAATCAAAATCAAGGAGCTGATTTTGACATATTTGTTGTAAAAATTGATTCTTTGGGAAATACTCAATGGACAAGACAATACAATACTTTACAGAAAGATAAAGCAAACTTTATTCAGAAAACTAATGATAATAACTATCTGATTGTAGGGGAAACAGGTTATAATATTTTTGTAATAAAATTAGATAATCAGGGAGATACTATCTGGACAAAAATATATGAAGGTAGAAATGGGACTTCTTCAGTATCTACTTATGATGGTAATTATTTAATTACCGGTAAAAAATCTTATTCAAAATATGATACGGATATATTAGTTATTAAGATAAATGAACAAGGTGATACAATATGTACAAAAACTTATGGTAAATCAAATATAATAGAAGCACCTTCATCTATTATTAAAGCTTCTGACAGTGGATATATTATTACAGGTGGTTGCGGCTATCTTTATTTGCTTAAAATAAATAATAATTTGGATTCTCTCTGGTTTAAAACTGTTAATTCTCCTGAATATGCTACTGGTTATGATGTGAGTTTAACTTCAGACGGAGGATATATAATTGTAGGCCAAACTTGCGGAACTCCGCCGGATTATGAGATAGTTACTTATTTAGTTAAAACAGATGAAAATGGAGATACATTATGGACTAAAACCTACATTGGAAGTAATAATTATGGAAGTGATGGATACTCTGTCCGGCAAACTAATGATGGTGGATTTATTATAGCCGGTTGGATATATGAAGATAATATCAACTGGAATCAATATATTTATCTGATGAAGACCAATGCTAACGGGGATAGTTTATGGACAAAAACCTTTAAATGTGTTCCGGGACTTTCTTATTTAAAAGATGCTGCTTTTTGTGTCCGGCAAACCAATGACCAAGGATATATACTTGCAGGGCAAAAATATATGGGAGCTTGGGGCGGCTATGATATGTATGTTATCAAAACAGATAGTTTGGGTAATGTTTATAATACCTCAGAAATTGAAAATGAATTAATAATACCTCATATAAAACTAAAAATTTTTCCAAACCCGTTTAGCAACAAAACAACAATAAAATTCCGATTATATGAATCTGGTGAAGTAAAATTAAAAGTTTATAATTATACAGGTGAATGTATTGCAACTTTATTTGATAAAACTGCTAATGCAGGTCAGGTATATAAAATTGAGTTTGATACAAAGAAATTGTCAGCAGGAGTTTATTATGGTGTCTTACAGACAGATAATAAACAAATTACAAAAAAAATGGTAATTATAAAATAATTATTTTTTTTCATAATAATCTTACATTTTACCATAAAAATTATGTATCTTGCAGTCAAAATCATTAAATAATATTTTATTAAACAATTAAAAACAAAAATACTATAAAAAAAATTATCCTTTTATTAATTTTTATGTTAGCTATTGCTAATATCAAAGCCCAAATTTTCACAAAAATCACAGAAGGACCAATTGTTCATGATTCGTGCAATAGTTACTATGCAAGCTGGGGCGATTATGATAATGATGGGGACATTGATTTGTATCTTCCTATGTTGTCTGGTTCTCCTACAAATATTCTTGTAAAAAATTATATGTATCAAAATAACTGTAATGGCGATTTCACACAGATAAAAGCAATACCGGGAGGACTTGTTACTGAACCAAACCTTGGAACAGGATCTTACTGGATTGATTATGACAATGACGGAAACCTTGACTTATATGTATGGGCAAGTAGAAAAGCAGAAATAAACAATTCGTTATTTAAAAATAATGGAAATGGAAGCTTTATAAAAGTAAGTAATGCAATTACCTCATTTAATAAAGGTGCAATAGTTCCATGGGCTGATTATGATAATGACGGACATTTGGATGTTTTTATTGACGATACATCTCTTTTTAAAAGTGATGGAAATGGTGATTTTATTCAAATTACACCCAGCCCTTTATATTTTGACCCAACAAAAAGAATTAGATTCAATGGTTCATGGGCTGATTATGATAATGACGGTTATATGGATTTACTTGTTATTACAAGTATTAGTACCTGGGGATGGGATACTTATCTTTTTATGTATCATAACAACGGTAATGGTATTTTTACATTAGATACATTAGCACCTTATATAAAACAATGGTATTCAAATTATGGCTGTGCATGGGCTGACTATGACAATGACATGGATTTAGATTTATGGGTAAATGGTAATTCAGGACCGGGACAACCGGCTTATGACCATCTTTACCAGAATAATGGAGACGGAACTTTTATAAAAATAACTACAGGACCTGTTGTAAATACAAGTGCAATTTGTCAGGCAGGAGCTGCATGGGCTGACTATGACAATGATGGTGATTTAGACCTTTTTGTTCCCAACTTTGGACAAAACCTTTTATTTGACAATAATGCTGATGGCACATTTACAAGAAATACAACAGAGATAATTGTAAATGATGTAATAGCAGAGTCATACGGAGCTTGCTGGGCTGATTATGATAATGACGGTTATATGGATTTATTCGTAAATAATGGATGGGCTAATGCAAGCAATTTTTTATATAAAAATACTATCTATCAGAATAATGGAAATGGTAATCACTGGTTAAAAGTTAAATGTACTGGCATTATAAGTAACAGAAATGCTATTGGTGTCCGTGTATATGCCAAAGCAATTATTAATGGTAATCCAGTGTGGCAAATGCGTGAAATAAATGCAAATACTACCAGAGGCGGTGAAAGTGGAGGAGCAAGCGGACATGTTGTACATATTGGATTTGGTAATGCTTCTGTAATTGACACTTTAAAAATTGTGTGGCCGGCATCACATACAACTCAAATATTTACTAATGTTACAAATGACCGCTTTATTGAAATTACTGAAGGTATTAATAATATCGCTATTGTAAAACCATGTGTGCCGGATTTACCACCCAAAAATCCGGGATTTATTACTGGCAAAGTATATAATGACAATGATGATAATTGTGTTTATGATACTGAAATTGATGCTCCTATTGTTAACAGAATGATTGAAGCACGCCCAGGTCCTTATTTTGTACTTTCTGATAATAGTGGAAATTATGAATTTGGATTATCTGAAAATAATTATGTTATAAAACAACCTTTAATACAAAATGATATATGGAAGACAGATTGTGATTCTTCTTTTTCTTTAACTGTTACAGCAGGTGAGACAATTACAGGAAAAGATTTTGGTAATAATCCATCCTTACTTGCGGAACCTTGTGATGTTGATATATTTATTACTTATATGGAAATACCTACAGATCCTGAAAATATGTGTTGTTGCCAAAGTGGTGATAAGCCCATCTGTTGTGATATAAACAATACTGATTGTTGTCCTAATATTCCAGAAGAAGCTCCTACTCTGATTGGATCACCTTGTCCTGGTTATGTTCATCAATATTGTTTAACTATTATAAATAATGGTAATGACCATTTTAGTCCTAATGGAGGACCTAATGTTAGTATATTTGAATTAAACCTTAATCTAGATGTAACTTTTTTAGATGAAGTTTCAAATCCTTGCAATTTGAATCGTATTTCAGATAACCCACCTACCTGGGAAATTTCAAATGCTAATCAAATGCCATCTGGTCAAGAATGTGTGGTTTGTATAGAAGTTATGGTTGAGTTAGATGCTGATTTTCCTTTAACAACTACTGCAAATGCAAATGTTGCTTGTCCTCATGGGACTGCTCAGGATAGTGATTTGTTATTTGAAGAAGATGCTTGTCCCTGCGACCCGAATGACAAATTAACTGCACCTAAAGGTTGCGGACCTTTTGGGAATATTGATAAAAATGAACAGCTTACTTATAGTATTCGTTTTCAAAATATAGGAGCCGGGCCTGCTCATAATGTTATATTAAGAGATGAATTAAATGATAATTTGGATATAACAAGCTTAAAAATATTATCCGGTAGTCATCCTGTTACAAATGTAGAAGTTATTCCGGATAATACACTTATATTGACTTATGAAGGAATAGAATTGCCACCTTATGTTTCCGATCCTAAAGCTAGCACCGGATATGTAACTTTTATTATAACACCTAAAGATAATTTACCTGATGGCACAGCTATTACCAATCAGGCAGGAATATATTTTGACAGGAACGACGTAGTGCTTACAAATACTACATTAAATACTTTATATGATATTCCGTCGCCTGTAGCAGACTTTGAGGCAAAACATTCATGCACTTCTTTTAAACAGGTTTATGATTTTACTTACACAGGTGGAACATCAGATGGTGCAACATTTGAATGGAATTTTGGCTCTGATGCCACACCTTCTGTATCAACAGATGAAAATCCAACAGGAATATTGTTTGACAATACAGGAGCACATGAAGTTAGCTTAACTGTTAACAGATATGGATGTATTTCATCTGTAACAAAAACAATAGATATTATTAATGTATATTGTGGTAAAAATAAAGTATTGGTATGCCATATACCTCCCGGTAATCCTGAAAACGCTCATACAATATGTATAAGTATAAATGCTTTACCCGCTCATCTAACTATGGGTGATTATATTGGTCCCTGTTTATCAAATACCAAAATGTTAAATATAAATAATAACAATAATAATACGAAAGGAGAAATACAATTTTATATTTTTCCCAATCCTTCCGGTAATTCATCTACTGTAATGTTCTCATTACCTTTTGATGATTTTGTTAGTATTGATATTTATAATAATATGGGAATTTTTGTTAAGAATATTTATAAAGATTTTGCAAAAGGAAATGAGGAATACAAGTTGCAATTTGATATAACCACATTATCTAATGGGATTTATTATTGTATATTAAATTCAAATTCTGAACAAAAAATAACAAAATTTGTTTTAATTAAATAGTATTATGAAAAGAATCTTTTTATTATTCATTATTAATTATTTATTGTTTATTAATTATAGTTTTGCACAGGTTATACCCTATGGTGATTCTGATGATCAAGTTCCAGGTGGTCCTGTTGATACAATGGTGTTTCATTATTACAAACCATCAAATTATGACCCTGTAAACAGTCCTATATTATGGGCTTTTCATGGAACTGGTGGTGAAGGGGCAGTAATAACAAACGATTTAAAAAGTATTGCTGACAGAAGGAAAGCTTTAATAGTTGCGCCGGAAATGCTCTTGCGACTTGCCTGCAGACCGATTGAAGAACCAGACGGAAGTATAACAATCTATTGGGCGCCGTCTCTTTGTAAAAATATATATCGTCATGTAATAAACAGAGAAAACAGGGATACAATGTGGGTATATATGACTGGTTTTTCAGCAGGTGGACAGTGTGTAACACGATATATGCTGATTCGTCAGGCAATACCTGATTCTATACCAATAAGGATGGCTGTCTCTACAAGTCCGTTATTCTATACTTATTGTGCTGAATATATTACTACTAATATTAATGGTGATCCAATTCCATTTACACCTATGCCTTATCCCTGTGGCTTACTCCCCAGTAATGATTCATTAGGGATTTGTCATGCATGGAGTGTTGACCATTTAGGATTACCTTATGATTGTAATTCCCAGGTTATTATGTATTATAATGAAAACTATGGTGTATTGATTGGTACTGCTGATGGTACTACTGATAAAAAAAACGAAAGATTTGTTAGTTGTAAAGATATCCGATTTCTTCCCGATAGCGGCATTCAGTATGCTGACCGTTATGGACGGGCTAGAAACTTTTATGCTTTTTCAGAGTCAGATGCAGTAGTAAGAGGGACAACATTAAAATGGCAATATGCAGAAGTTCCCGGTGTAGGACATGACGAATATGCTATGTTCAATACTAAAGCCAGCCCGGATGATACTTCCACAATAGCAGAAACATTGCTGTTTGATTCACCATATTATCCGCCTGTTATTTTACCACCATCTGCGGACTTTACAGCTGAAGTATCAGAACTATACTGTAATGCTGTCTCATTCAGGATACATTGTGCTATACACAGGTCTCCTGTATCAGCTTTCTGGAATCTTGGTGATGGTAACACAAGCACAAGTTATGGAGATATAAACACAGATTTTACTATAACACATACTTATCAGGATACAGGTACTTATCAGGTTGAATTAAATATCTGGAATGAAATTGGCAATAACAGTAGTGCAGATATTGTTACAATATCAAAACTTCCTCCTGTGGCAGATTTTACAGCAGACACCACAATTGCTTATTTACCCGACCCTGTTGTGCAGTTTCTAAATAATAGTATCGGAGCAGAATATTATTACTGGGATTTTGGAGACAGCACTACAAGCACAGACAAAAATCCTGTTCATACTTATTTATATGCTGACACTTTTACTATTCAGTTAGTTGCAGTGGGAGAAAATGGCTGTGCAAACAAAATTGTAAAATATAATTATATAACAGTAAGTTACCCGAATCAAATATATGATTTGAATATAAAACAGCCATATTTTACTGTTTTTCCCAATCCTTTGAACAATAAAACAACAATAATGTTTCAATTACCTGAATCCGGTGAAGTAAAATTAAAAGTTTATAATTATACAGGTGAATGTATTGCAACTTTATTTGATAAAACTGCTAATGCAGGACAGGTATATAAAATTGAGTTTGATACAAAAAAATTGTCAGCAGGAGTTTATTATGGTGTCTTACAGACAGATAATAAACAAGTTACAAAAAAAATGGTAATTATAAAATAAAAGCAATATAAGATTCCCTGTAGTGTATATTAATTATTGATATAGATATAATCTTTTGGACTAAACATACGTTTCAGGCAGATACATAAATATTAAAAAAAAATAAGTAAATGACAGATTTGTTAAAAAATAAAGAGGTTAAAGCATTGATAAATCTTCTGTATGAATCTGATGATGAAATTTATAATCAGGTAAAAAACAAAATATTTTCTTATGGCATTGATGTAGTTCCTGCACTTGAAAATGCGTGGGAAAGCACATTTGATGATTTAATCCAGTATAGAATAGAAAATATTATTCATAAAATACAATTTGATGATTTATGTATTGAACTAAAAAATTGGGCACAGTTTAAATCCAAAGACATTTTATCCGCATATATACTTGTTACTAAATATCAATATCCTGATATTGAAAAAGATAAGATAAAAACAGAGATTGAAAAAATCAAACATGATGTATGGCTTGAACTTAGCGATAATCTTACTCCATTAGAAAAAATTAAAGTATTAAACCATATATTTTATGAAATTTATAAGTTTAGAGGCAATATATCTAATCTTTATACTCCGCAAAATTTTTATTTAAATAATCTTTTGGAAATAAAAAAAGGAAATTCTTTATCACTTGGCATTTTATATTTAATAATTGCAAAGAATCTTAATATGCCTGTATATGGAATTAATTTGCCCGGGCATTTTATATTAGCTTATGCTAATGAACTAAGACAAGAAAAAATATCGTTCATTGATAAAAACGAGATGCTTTTTTATATAAATCCTTTAAGAAAAGGTTATATCTTTCAAAAAAAACAAATAGATATTTTTGTTAAACAAATGAACATAGAGCCAAAAAAATCTTTTTATTATCCCTGTGATAATACGGATATTATCAAACGATTTCTGCTTGACTTATCTTATTCTTATGAAAAATCAGGTGAACTAAACAAAGAAAAGGAAATAAAAATTTTAATTAATGCTTTGCAGGATAAATAGCTTCAAAAAAAATAATAGGGGGACAATAGGTTTTATTGTAATCGTTCATAGCTTGAAATTAAAATAATAAAGTCAAAAGCCAATTATATAAGACAAAAGCCAAAAGTCAAAAGTCAAAAGTGTCTTGAGTTCAGAACATTTATCTTGATTTTGAAGTTATGATAGATTTTGCAATTATTTTTATCAATTCTATTAATAAATCTGTTCAGGCAACTGCCTGATTATTCAGATACTTTTTTCTTTATTTTTTATTTCTATCTAACGAGGGCAAGTAATTTGTTCCTGTTGATGTCCCTGCACAAAATAGTTGTCCGTAAACATGGCGACTTTCATAAGTATTGTTTAGTTTTTTTGCCTAATTTGATAATACTTACAGCAAATTCTAATCCGAATTCTATGGTTAAAAAAAATAATTTAAACAATTTTTATTAACAATTT
>CAZOSY010000113.1:0-8448 GCA_964582565.1 uncultured Bacteroidales bacterium
AAATAGGTGAAAATTTTCAGTTGTCAGACATTGTGTAAAACTATTTCTACACAATGTTTTGACAACTTTTTAATAAAATCTTTGCGGATTTAAGGATATATTATAAAGTTATACTTTGTGTGGTTATATTTTGCATAATAGCATAAATATTTACATTTGCAAAAGATTTATAAAAATAAAAAAATATGGATAAAAAACTTGCAGCTTTTGAACGTTTATTAAATATAATGGATGACTTGCGCTCAAAATGTCCATGGGATAAGAAACAGAGCTTTAATAATCTCAGAACTTTAACAATAGAAGAGACGTATGAGCTTTCTGATGCTGTTATTAAAAATGATATTAATGGAATAAAAGAAGAATTGGGAGATTTGATGCTTCATATAGTATTTTATTCAAAAATAGCTTCTGAAACAAATGATTTTGATATTACTGATGTATTAAACAATATTTGTAAAAAACTTATTCGTCGCCATCCTCATATATATGGTAATGTAAATGTGAACAATGCTGATGATGTAGCAAAAAACTGGGAGAATATAAAACTAAAAGAGGGCAAAAAATCTGCTTTGTCTGGTGTTCCTGTGTCAATGCCATCTTTGCTAAAAGCATACAGGATTCAGGAAAAAGCTAAAGGTGTAGGATTTGACTGGGAAAAACCTAATCAGGTGTGGGATAAAGTAAAAGAAGAACTTTATGAACTGAAAGAAGAACTTGATAAAAATGATAATAATGCTAATATTGAAGAGGAATTTGGCGATGTTCTGTTTTCTTTGGTCAACTATGCCAGATTTATAAATGTAAATCCTGTAGATGCTCTTGAAAAAACCAATAAAAAATTTATTAAAAGATTTCAATATCTTGAAGAAAATGCTTATAAAACAGGGAAATCTCTAAAAAATATGACCCTTAATGAAATGAATGTATTCTGGAATAAAGCAAAAAAAGAAAAATAATTTAATTATTATACTGCTAAATTACTCACTTTCTGCCTAAGGCGGATGATATCGCCATGTTAAATAAAAATGATTTAACTTGGTAAACTTCGCTAAGTTGTTCAATTGTTCAATTGTTTCATTGTTATACTAAATACTATCATAAATCGTTGATTATACACACAAAAATATAAAATAAGAAAATTGACTGGTTTTAAAAAAAATATATCTTTTTTATTCGGACTGCTGTTCTTAACATTTTTAACAAATTTTACAACATTAGCACAAAATACAGCCATTATATATGGGAAAATTACTGATGCTGATAACAGACCTGTTGAACTTGTTAATATATCTGTATTAGGATTATCCGGCGGAACTATGACTGACAAAAATGGCAGTTATAAACTTTTTGTGCCTGCAAATAAAAAAATAATTATAGCAGTGTCATTTATAGGATATAATACAGAAAAAATAGAATTATTTTTAAAGCCAGATGAAAAAAAACAAATTGATAAGTTATTGACAATATCAACAACGCAATTGCCTGATGTTGAAGTTAAAGAACAAAAATACAGGGAATCTAACCTTATCCTTATAAAACCAAAGACCGTTAAACAAATACCAAGTATATCCGGTGGGGTAGAGGCAATCATCAAAACACTGCCTGGAGTATCATCAAACACTGAACTTAGCTCACAATATTCTGTAAGAGGTGGCAATTATGACGAAAATCTGGTATATGTTAATGATATAGAAATATATCGCCCTTTTCTTATCCGTTCAGGACAACAGGAAGGTCTAAGTTTTGTTAACTCAGACCTTATATCATCAATATTATTTTCAGCAGGAGGATTTGATGCCAAATATGGTGATAAAATGTCATCAGTCCTTGATATTAAATATAAAAAACCTAAAAAATTTGCTGGCTCTGTCTCTGCAAGTTTACTCGGTGGTTCTGCTCATATTGAAAATATATCCAGAAATAAACGATTATCATATCTGATAGGTATAAGACAAAAATCAAACCAGTATATATTAAAACAACTTGATACAAAAGGAGATTATAAACCAAGTTTTACTGATGTTCAAACTTATGTTAATTATAAATTAAATAAAAAATGGGATATTGATTTTTTGGCAAACTATGCAAGAAATTCATACAAATTTATACCTCATACCAGAGAAACTGACTATGGAACTGTCAACGAAGCATATAGATTGGTCATATATTTTGATGGTCAGGAAACAGATAACTTTGAGACATTTATAGGTGCCTTTTCTACTACATATAAACCTAATAACAATCTGAAATTAAAATTTATTACTTCCGCGTTTAAAAGCTATGAAAACGAAAATTATGATATACAGGGACAATATCAGCTCGGACAACTTGAAAACGACTTTGGAAAAGAGGGCTTTGGTGAAGTAGCTTTCATAAGAGGCGTAGGAACTTTTCTTAATCACGCAAGAAACAATCTAAACGCAACTGTATTTAATATTGAACATAAAGGAATATACAGCAAATCAAATAATTGCATACAATGGGGAATAAAATATCAACTGGAAAAAATAAATGATAATCTTAATGAATGGAAAATGCTTGACTCTTCAGGATATTCTATCCCTCATTCTCCCGACTCTGTCGGATATACAAACCCTGATGCACAATATTACTATCCATTAGAATTAAATGATGCTGTAAATACTTCTATAAATATGTTTTCAAACAGATACTCCGGCTTTATACAAAATACTTTTGACATAAAAAATGACAGTACTAAAATATCTTTAATAGCTGGTGTAAGGGCTAATTACTGGGACTTTAACAACCAATTTTTGTTAGGACCAAGAGCAACAATATCATATAAACCTGACTGGGAAAAAGATATTGTTTTACGATTCTCATCAGGATATTACTATCAACCGCCATTTTATCGCGAACTTAGAAATTTTAATGGCGAAATAAACAAAAATGCCAAAGCCCAGACCTCAATACATTTTGTAGCTGCAAGCGACTGGGACTTTAAAGCCTGGCACAGACCTTTTAAATTTGTTACTGAAATATATTACAAACATCTTTACAATCTTATCCCTTACGAAATTGATAATGTAAGAGTACAATATTATGCTAATGCTCAATCTAATGGATATGCCACTGGAATAGATTTGAGAATAAACGGTAACTTTGTTAAAGGTATTGAATCATGGGCAAGTTTATCTGTTATGAAAACTCAGGAAGATATTCAGGGCGACTATTATTACGAATATTTTAATAAAGAAAATGAATTAATTATTCCCGGCTATACTTTTGACCACACACCTGTTGACAGTATTAGACATGAGCCGGGTTATATTCCGCGACCTACTGACCAAAGAGTGAATTTTAGTATGTTCTTTCAGGATTATCTGCCTATGAATCCAACCTATAAAGTCCATCTTAACTTTATATTTGGCACAGGACTGCCTTTTGGTCCTTTAAACCATAAAAAATATCAGGCTACACTTAGAACGCCTCCTTACAGAAGAGTTGATATCGGCTTCTCAAAACAAATTAAAAGTGAAGAAAAAAAATTGCCTTCAAACAATATATTTAAAAATTTTAAATCCATCTGGATATGTCTCGAAGTATTTAATCTTTTACAAATAGATAATACTATTTCTTATATCTGGATTACTGATGTTACAAACAGACAATATGCCGTGCCTAATTATCTGACTCCACGTCAAATAAATATTAAAATATCTACAAAATTTTAATAAATTTCATTTTTAATTCCTTTTTCTTTTTTATTTGTATATTTTTGTATGATTTCTTTAAAATTAAAAAAATACAAAACCAATCTGTCTATTTTGTTGATGGATAACAATTGTAATATTAAACATCCACGACCAAAGACGATTAAAAATTATGAATTATGAATTATGAGTTACGAAAATCAATTACGAATGAATTAATTACGAATAAAGATGAAATTATGAAAAGCGAGAATGTTATACAGGAAAAGAGTTATGCTTTTGCGGTTAGAATTGTGAAATTGTATAAATATCTTGTGGATGAGAAAAAGGAATATGTTTTATCTAAACAATTATTGCGTTGCGGAACATCGGTTGGTGCAAATATAGAGGAAGCGATAGGCGGACAATCAGAAAAAGATTTTTTTGCTAAACTTACAATTGCATACAAAGAAGCAAGAGAAACTCATTACTGGATTCGTTTACTAACAGATACAAATTATTTAAATAAAAACGAAAGTAAAAATTTACTGCAAGATATAGAAGAAATATTAAAAATAATAGAAAGCATACAGACAACAATTAGAAAAAAGAAAAATTCGTAATTCGTAATTCATAATTCGTAATTTGTAACTTGCAACTTGAAACTTGTAACTTTTTTTTGCGGAAATTCTTAAAACTAAAAAATTAATTCCAATGATATTATTTTATAAAAATATTAACACCTGCTTTGCTGTTGATATATCTAAAAAACTTAATGAGCAGGATTTACAAAAACTTAACTGGCTGTTTGAAGGTGTGAAATTCACAGAAAAAGATATTATAAAAGGATATTTTATCGGACCTAAAAAAGAAATGGTTACACCATGGAGTACAAATGCTGTAGAAATTACACAAAATATGAGCATTGCAGGAATAAAAAGAATTGAAAAATTCTATGCTGTTAAATCCAAAAATGCCAAGTATGACAAAATGCTTCAACAACTTTATAAAAATTTGACACAGGATATTTTTGAGATACATAAAAAACAGGAACCTGTAATATATATTGACGATTTATATACTTATAACAAACAACAAGGTCTTGCTTTAAATGAAGAAGAAATAAAATATTTACAATCTATAAGTAAAAAAAATAACAGAAAACTTACTGACAGTGAGGTCTTTGGCTTTTCGCAAGTTAATTCGGAACATTGCAGACATAAAATATTTAACGGGACTTTTGTTATTGATAATAAAGAAGAGGAAAACTCTTTGTTTGAAATGATAAAAAAAACTTCTAAAGTCAATCACAACAAAATTGTATCTGCATATAAAGATAATTGTGCTTTATTAAAGGGACCCAGTATAAAACAATTTGCTCCTAAATCACAAGATAAACCTGATTTTTTTGAAACAAAAAATATTACCAGTGTTATTTCTCTTAAAGCAGAGACGCATAATTTTCCAACAACAGTAGAACCTTTTAATGGTGCTGCTACAGGATCAGGCGGAGAGATAAGAGACAGAATGGCTGGTGGAAAAGCCAGCATACCTATGGCAGGAACAGCTGTGTATATGACCTCTTATCCAAGATTAGAACGTAACCGCTCTTGGGAAAAGAAAATAAGACTTAGAAAATGGCTCTATAATTCGCCAAAACAAATATTAATAAAAGCTTCTAACGGAGCAAGCGACTTTGGTAACAAATTCGGGCAACCTTTGATATGCGGAAGCGTTCTTACTTTTGAACATATTGAAAACAAAAAGAAAATAGGATATGATAAAGTGATAATGATGGCAGGAGGAATAGGTTTTGCACAACAAAGAGATTGCTTAAAAGATATTCCTGAAAAAGGCGATAAAATAGTAATGCTTGGTGGTGATAATTATAGAATCGGAATGGGCGGAGGAGCTGTGTCATCTGTATCTACAGGAGAATTTAGTAACGTTATTGAACTTAATGCTGTCCAACGGTCTAATCCCGAAATGCAAAAACGAGTGTTTAATGTTATACGTGCAATGTCAGAAAATACAAAAAATCCTGTCGTTGCTATCCACGACCACGGCGCAGGCGGACATCTTAACTGCTTCGCAGAACTAGTAGAAAAAACAGGCGGAACAATAAACATAAACAAACTTCCTGTCGGAGATAATACATTATCTGATAAAGAGATAATAGGAAACGAATCACAGGAAAGAATGGGACTTATCATAAAAGAAAAAGATATTAAACTCCTGAAAAATATTGCTGAAAGAGAAAGAACGCCTATGTATGTTGTAGGTGAAGTTACTGATGATAAAATATTCAAATTTATTGATGACAAAGCCAATATCAATCCTATTGATTTGAATATAGAAGATATGCTCGGTAATCCTCCAAAAACTGTTATTACTGATGAAAATATTACCGGCAGATTTGAAAAACCAACTTATAATTTAGATGATTTTGAGGAATATCTTAAAAAAATATTACAATTAGAATCTGTTGCCTGTAAAGATTGGCTTACTAATAAAGTTGACCGTTCTGTTACAGGAAAAATCGCAAGACAACAAACAACAGGAACAGTTCAACTGCCATTAAGCGATTTAGGTGCTGTAGCATTAGATTACAAAGGTGAAAAAGGTATTGCTACTTCTATAGGACATGCTCCTGTAAGCGGATTGATTGACCCGGCTTCCGGCTCAATACTCTCAATTGCCGAAGCTCTTACTAATATAATATGGGCACCGATAAAAGATGGCATAAAAGGAATCTCTTTAAGTGCCAACTGGATGTGGCCTGCTAAAAATAAAGGAGAAGATGCCCGACTATATAAAGCTGTTGAAGCTGCCAGTAACTTTGCCTGTAAACTTGGCGTAAATATACCAACAGGTAAAGATTCTCTGTCTATGACACAAAAATATGAAAATGATGATATTGTATATGCACCAGGAACTGTTATTATATCTGCCTGTGGACAAGTGGAAAATGTAAAAAAAATTGTAAGCCCTGTATTAATTAATGATGATAAAACAACTATCTTTTATATTGACCTGTCAAACGATAATTACAAACTGGGAGGTTCCTGTTTCTCACAAATAATGAATAAAATAGGAGACGAAACACCTAATGTCAAAGATCCTGAATATTTTGCAAGAACATTTGATGTAATTCAAAATCTGATAATGGAAGACAAAATACTTGCAGGACACGATATATCTGCTGGCGGACTAATGGTAACTCTGCTTGAAATGTGCTTTGCTGACAATAATATTGGACTTGACATTAATTTATCAGGCATTAAGGAATCAGACATAACAAAATTGTTGTTTAGTGAAAATCCGGGTATTGTGTTTCAAACAAATGATGCAAAATATATTGTAAAAATGTTATCAAATAAACGTATTAAATATAATGTTATTGGCAGACCAATAGAAAAAAGAACTTTAAAAATTATAAAATATACAAGCTACGAATATTTTGATATTGACGCTTTACGTGATGTATGGTATAAGACATCTTATCTTCTTGATAAAAAACAAAGTGGTAATAAATTAGCCCTAAAAAGATTTAATAATTATAAAAAACAAATACTAGAATACAAATTTAACAAAAATTTTACAGGCAAAGCATCTCAATATAATATTGATTTGAATGGAACAGATAACCGAAGTATTAAAGCTGCAATAATAAGAGAAAAAGGAGTTAATGGAGATAGAGAGATGGCTTACTCATTATATCTTGCCGGCTTTGATGTTAAAGATGTTCACATGACTGATTTAATATCAGGAAGAGAAACACTAAAAGATATTAATTTTATTGTCTTTGTCGGAGGATTTTCCAATTCTGATGTGCTTGGCTCTGCCAAAGGTTGGGCCGGTGCTTTCCTGTATAATGAAAAAGCTAAAAAAACTCTTGACAATTTTTATAAAAGAGATGATACTTTGAGCTTGGGCGTTTGTAATGGCTGCCAGTTAATGGTTGAACTTGGTCTTATTTATCCAAATGATAAGAAAAAAATTAAAATGCTTCAAAATAACTCTAACAAGTTTGAATCCGCTTTTATAAATGTTGTTATACAAAAAAATAACTCTGTAATGCTAAAATCATTAGCAGGTTCACGACTCGGTGCTTGGATAGCTCACGGACAAGGGAAATTTAAACTTCCTTATAATAGAAAAAGATATTGTATACCTGTAAAATATGCTTATAATAAATATCCGGGCAATCCAAATGGTTCGGCTTATTCCGTAGCTGCTGTCTGTTCAGAAGATGGGAGACATCTTGCAATGATGCCACATCTTGAAAGGTCAATTTTTCCATGGCAATGGGCTAATTATCCTGAGAAAAGAAATGACGACCAGATAACTCCCTGGATACAGGCATTTGTCAATGCAAAAGAATGGATAAAAGAATTTCAAGTTTAAATCCAAAACATAAAGATAAAAAATAAAGAGAATGAAATTAGTGTTATGTCAATAATAAAATTTCGTATAAAACCAAACGCTACAGATCTGCCCCGTAGGGAAGAATGACCGTATCGGGGTCTGGCAACTCTGTCAGGTTTTATGCCTGTGATATTTAGTATCTGAACGAAAACAATACTTTTTGTCATTCTGAACTTGTTTCAGAATCTATAATAACTTGATAATCAGATTCCGAAATAAATTCGGAATGACAATATGAGAAAATATTATTTGTTTTCTTGCAGGTACTATTTATATATTCCTGACCTGTCAGAGTGCGTAGCACCTGACAGTGTCAATCCGCCTTAGGCTCTTAGGTTTGCAAATTAAATTTTAATAAATAATTATG
>CAZOSY010000114.1:0-8426 GCA_964582565.1 uncultured Bacteroidales bacterium
GCAGTGGCAGTGGCAGTGGCAGTGGCAGTGGCAGTAGCAGTATAAAAGATAGAAGCAGTAATATTTTGGATTTTGAAAATAAAAAAAGCCCTGAAAATTTCAGGGCTTTTTTTATAACAATTTAATTAAAAACAATTTTTACTCAACAATCATCTTCTTGGTAACTGTATTTCCATTAGCTTTCACAGTATAGAAATAAATACCTGAGTTTAGATTGTTAGCATTAATAGTAAAGGTATGTGTTCCTGCTCCAACATTTCCCTTTGATATTCCATAAACTTTTTGTCCCATAATATTGTAAATCTCCAAGCTTAATTCTGATGTCTTATAAAGAGTTATATTAATTGTAGCGGTCTCTTTAAATGGATTTGGATAGATTTGGGAAACAAAAAATATGTCAGAGTCAACCTCTTTAATACCAATATTTGTACCTATATCTGCTTTTGCAACAGACAGATATATTATTTGATTATCGCCATAAGCATCTTCATCGCCTCTAACAGCAAGTCCAGGATTAGCATCTGCCTGATAAATTAAATGTATATTTTCATCAGTATTATATGCTATTGAAGGGAATACACATTCATCATATTCGTGCATAATTCCGGCATTAAGTTCTGAAAAATCACTCCATGTAATTCCGCCATCTTCTGATTTTCTTGCTATAATATGTCTGTAACCTTGTAATCCATCATTAAGTGTTTCCATATAAGCAGAATAGACCAAAAAAATGTTGCCATCAGCATCTATTGTGGCATTTGGCATACTTGTTAAAGATAAATAATAAGCGCCAAATGGTATCTCAGTTCCATTATCTGGCCAATCAAGGGAATCATTACCATCAATATCATATAAAAAACCTACTAAAGTTCCGTTTGCGTCAACAACCTCAGGTGTAACATCTGTATATGTTGACATTGATTCGTTCCAGTATCCTAAGCCACTGATATAAGGGAAATAAGAAGATTCGTCATCACTGGCAACATCATTCATTACTCTCATTATTCCGAAAAATACATGAGCATCACCATTATTATCTAATACAACAGAATGAGCACCATCGCATACATAAGGAGTGTCAGGTGTTAAAACAGCATCTGTCCACATTGGGTAAGGATGTTGAAAGATTATGGTCTTTGTCCATGTGTCTCCGCCATCAGTAGATTTCATAAGAAACAGGTCTATCCAGTTATCACCAACTACAAAAGCGAGTGTGTCGCCTTTTGGTTCAGCCCATTCATAAGTATCTCCGCCAAATCCAATATAATGTAAGCTATCCATTGCAGATAATACAACATTTTCTTTGTTCCATGTAACGCCACCATCTGTTGACCTTGAATATACCAGTGCCAGTTCCTGTCCCTGATAAGTATAATGTGCAGGTGCCGTTGCCTGATCAGTACAAGCTAATACATGGATAACATCATGGTTTGTTCCGCTGGTTATCATTCTTGGCCATAACAGGGCAGTAGTTGCGCCTGATGTAACAGGTCCTACAAGAGTTGATTCTGTCCATGTGCCAGTTCCTTTATTGGTTCGTATAGCAATGTTTAGTCCTGTTGAGCCATTATGAGCAGCTACAATTTCACCGTCAGCACCATAAGGAGCATAAGAAGGCCAGCCAACTCTAACAGATTCTATTCCTACGGTAGGCATAGCAGCCCAGTTTGTCCCGTCAAAATAGTTATATCCTGTTCCTCTGTCAGCAAAATTTGGATCGCTTATTCCATAAGTCCATGTGCCTGCCATTGTGCCATCAGCATAGAGATAAAATCTGTTTTGTACAGAATTGTTCGTTTGTAGGTCATATCGTGTTTCTCCTATTTGTGCTTCGTTTACAGATTTATTAGAATTAGATGAAACATAAGGATTTGCTGTGGTTTCAAAGTTGTTTGTTTCAGTAATTGCATTATGAATTGGACGTTTAAAAGAAATGTCTTTTAAAGATTTTGGGACTACAGCTCTTTGTTGCGAAAAAGCAAATAATCCTATTCCTAATGCCATAGTTAAAAGTAAAATTTTTTTCATTTTTTTTAGTTTTTTAGTTAAACAATTAATTGATTTATAATAATTTTTGGCAAATTTATAATAATAAATTCATATAAAAAAATATAAATTATTTTTTTTTTTATAAATATGTAACTTGTATTGATTAGTCGCCTGACTAATGCTTGCAAAGTCATTAAATTTATTTAATTAAAAAAAGAGAGTAGAAATTTTATTTTTCAGTATTTGTTTCATTCACAATATACAGAGGTCTTTTTCTTACATTAGCAGATATACGACTGATATATTCTCCGATAATACCAATGCTAATAAGTTGAACACCGCCTAAAAACAGGACAGTAAGTATAACAGAAGTCCATCCTTGCACATAGCTATGAAGAATAAACCTTGAATAAAGAGCATATAACATTATAAGGAACACTATTATTACTACGAAAAAACCTAAGAATGTTGCAAATTTCAAAGGTGCATCAGAAAAAGATGTTATACCATCTAATGCAAATCGCATCATATTTTTATATGAGAATCCTGTTTTACCTGTGTTTCGTTCATTTCTGTCATATTCTATATATCCTTGTTCAAATCCTGCCCAGGCAATTTGTCCTCTGATGTATTTGTTTTGTTCATTCATTTTTTTTAATACATCTGCAATTTTTCTGTCTATAATTCTAAAATCTCCTGTATCAAGAGGAATATCTATAGAAGCTACTTTTGACAATAAATGATAAAACATTTTTGCAGTAAATCTCTTTATAAAAGATTCTCCTTTTCGTTTTCTTCTTTTAGCATAAATCACATTATAACTAGATTGTTCCATCTTCTTATACATATCTGCAATCAATTCGGGCGGGTCTTGCAAGTCAGCATCAATGATTACAATTTTATTGCCTTTAGCATAATCCAATCCTGCTGTTATGGCTATTTGGTGTCCAAAGTTTCTGCTAAAATCAATATAAATAACAGCATTATCATTTTCAGAAAGTTTTTTTACTTTTTCTAAAGAGTTATCAATGCTTTTATCATTTATGAAAATAAATTCGTAAGATAAATTTAATTTTTTAACAACTATACTAAGTCGTTCATAAAGAATATTAATATTATCTTCTTCATTATATACTGGTATGACAACAGATAAATCCATATTTTAAAGATAATTAGTTATAAAACAAACTCTATTTAGATGTCAAAAATTATTTGTTTATATTTATAATTTTAAACCTGAAAATGAGAACCGGTTACTGTTTATTTATTCTCCATTATCAAAAGGATTCTTTTTTTTATGTTGGGCTTCATATTTTTTACAATTTAGTTCAACATCAATTCTGTTTAAAGGTTCTTCAAAGTCCTTTTGTTCTATAATATTTAAAGATTTATCAGCATAAATTTTTTTCATATATTTTGCCCATATAGGTAGAGAAGTGTTTGCACCTTGTCCTAATGTAATGCTTCTGAAATGCACACTTCTGTCTTCACAACCAACCCATATACCTGTAGCAAGTTGAGGTACAATTCCTATAAACCATCCATCGGAATTGTTTTGTGTTGTTCCTGTTTTACCTGCAATAGGGTTTGTAAAATGATATTTATATCGCAGACGTA
The DNA here is from genome assembly GCA_964582565.1 of uncultured Bacteroidales bacterium. Lineage (GTDB taxonomy): Bacteria > Bacteroidota > Bacteroidia > Bacteroidales > CAZZDX01 > CAZZDX01. The sequence continues at coordinate 3,607 of CAZOSY010000114.1, forward strand.
TTCCTGTCCCGCTTTGGACAACACCTTTCATTAATCCAATCATAAGATAAGCTGTTTTTTCACTTATAGCTTCTTTTTGTTCTGGGATGAATGTCTCTAAAATATTACCGTGTTTATCTTCAATTTTTGTAATAAATATAGGTTTGATATAAATTCCTTTATTTGCAAAAGTATTCATAGCTCCAACCATTTCATATACAGACAAATCAGGTGTGCCGAGGCATATAGAAGGGACAGTCTCAATAGGAGCTGTAACGCCCATATTACGAACAATTTTGATTACAGCTTGAGGAGAATAACGTTTCATAAGAAAAGCAGAGATATAATTTACAGAATTTGCTAAAGCCCATTTTAAAGTAACCATCTCTCCTTCGTGTTTATGGTCAGCATTTTTTGGTGTCCAGTCCGGTTGTCCTGCTGGCATTTTAAAATTTACAGGCACATTAGGAACTTTACTGCAGGGAGTAAATTCTCCTTCCTGCATTGCAAGAGAATATAAGAATGGCTTAAAAGTTGAACCAACCTGCCGTCTTCCAACCTTTACATGGTCATATTTAAAATATTTATAATTAATACCACCTACATAAGCTTTTACATAACCTGTATGAGGCTCTACTGACATTAATCCTGCTTGTAAAAAATATTTATAGTATTTTATAGAATCCATTGGTGTGAGCACAGTATCTTTATTGCCTTTCCATGAAAAAACAGTCATTTTTACAGGAGTATTAAATATAATTTTTATAGAATCTTCAGATACATTATTTTTTTTTAAATTTCTATATCTTTCAGAACGTTTCAACGCCTGATTCATAATATCATCAATTTCTTTTTTTGTCATTCTCCAGTCAAAAGGAGGATGTCTGTGTTTCCCTTTCCAGTGTTTAAAAAAGAGTGGTTGCAAATTTTCTTTTATATACTCTGACACAGATTCTTCGGCATAGCTTTGTATTCTTGAATCAATAGTAGTATATATTTTCAAACCATCTTTATATAAATTATAAGGAGTGCCATCAGTTTTGTAATGTGTTTTACACCAATATTTTAGTTGTCCTCTTATATATTCTCTAAAATATGTTGCCAGTCCGGTATTTTGGTCTTGAAGACGATACTCAGACATATCAACAGGTATAATTTTTAAAGAATCATACTCATTTTTAGTTAAATAATCGTATTTCATCATTTGATGAAGCACTATATTTCTTCTTTTTAAAGATCTTTCAGGATTTCTTACAGGACTATACAAGCTGGGAGCTTTTAATATTCCTATTAATAATGCTGCTTCATCAGCATTGAGATTATTTGGTATTTTATTAAAAAAAGTTTTTGCTGCTGATTTTATTCCAGAGGAATGGCTGCCAAAATCAACAGTATTCAAATACATTGCTAAAATTTCTTCTTTAGTATAATTACGTTCAAGTTTTACTGCTGTAATCCATTCTTTGAGTTTAGTAAAGACGATTTTAATTTTTGATTGGTTTTTTTGTCGTGGGAAAAGATTTTTTGCTAATTGTTGTGTTATTGTGCTTCCTCCACCAGATTTTCTATTGCCAAAAATTATATTTTTAAAGATAACTCTTATTACACCTCTAATATCTATGCCGGAATGTTTTGTAAATCTAATATCTTCGGTAGCAATCAATGCATTTATTACATTAGGAGATAACTCGTCATAATGTATATTGGAACGGTTTTCTATATAATAATTACCTAATAGCACACTATCGGCAGAATAAACCTCAGAAGCAAGGTTGGATTTTGGATTTTCTAATTCTTCAAATGAAGGCATAAATCCCAACCAACCCATTGATATTAAAACAAATAATAGAATTAATAAACCAAATCCAAAAAAATAAAGAAACCATATATTTCTAACAATTCTTTTGTGATTATTTTTTATTTCCCCTTTTTTTGTCATGTTTTTTATGTAATTCTTTTGATATTATGCTTATAAGTTGATATTCACAAAAAAATAATTGTTAAATTGTTTGCCTTAGATAGATAATACATAGTATAAACCTTTTTTGTAATTTATTTTAACTTTAAAAACTTCTATCTTTGACATCGGCGGTATTCATTCTCTCACCCACCTACACACTCACTCGCTCTCAATTCTAATACCTATATCAACAATTCCCAAGAGATTTTCTTTTCTCATTCCTTGTTCAAATTCAAAAGAATAATTACCTTTTTGAAGAAACTTTATTCCTTTTTTCAGTAATATTCTATTATATTTTATATCGCTTAATCCTTTCCCCAACCATTGGCCATCAGGATTGGCAAGCATACATTCAACAGTATCTCTTACTTTTTTACCATCAGGAAATATTGTGTTTATAAATAAAAAAATATTACTATACGTATAATTCCCTGAATTTCTTATATTTATATAAAAGTTATGTAACGAAATTGTATCAGATATTTCCACATTAAATTTTACAATGTCTTTTTGATTCCAAACACCTTTATTAATTTTTTTGTTTTTTTCATATATCATTTTATTATCGCATGAGGACAATAATATCAAAAAAGAAAGTAGGAATATATATTTTGTTTTAAAAATTTTAATATACATCTTTTGATTTTTTATTTATCGAAAATATAAATTTTTATAATATTTCAAAAGTAATTTCAGGTTCTTCTTTTTCTGCAAAAGCTTCTAAATCGTCGGGTTTTATTCCTTTGGAATTAAGTTCTATAATATTTTTTATTTTATCAATATAAATAGGTATAAGATTAGAAGTATCATCAGTATAAGCGAGCCACATTTTTCTTTTTAAGATATCTGTTTTTTTAATACTAGCTTCACCTTTTTTTGTTTTTAAGATTGTATCTGCTTTAGGAAAATCTTTCATTGTATCTAAGTAGCATTTATATTCATAATTCATACAGCATTTAAGTTTACCACATTGGCCTGTCAGTTTTTGTGGATTTAGAGAAAGTTGTTGACAACGGGCAGTATTTATTGATACTGATTTAAAATCTGTGAGCCATGTTGAACAACATAATTCCCTTCCGCATGAGCCAATACCTCCAAGTTGATTTGTTTCCTGACGAGCTCCTATTTGTCTCATTTCTACACGGACCATAAAAGTTTCAGATAATACTCTTACTAACTCCCTAAAATCTATTCGTTCATCAGAAGTGTAATAAAAAATAGCTTTTGTCTTATCTGCCTGATATTCAACATCATCAATTTTCATTTTAAGATTAAGGTCTTCTGTAATTTTTCTTGCTTTAAACATTGTTGGCTCTTCAAGATTAATAACAGAACTCCATTTTTCAATATCAGAAGGTCTTGTCTTTCTGTATATTTTTTTTATTTCTTCAGAAGCAGGATTGATATTTAGTTTTTTCATCTTAATTCTGACAAGCTCACCCATCATTGATACAATACCAATATCATGGCCCGGAGATATTTCAACGGCTACTGTATCTCCAACACGAAGTTTTATGTCATTAATATTTTTATAAATTTTTTTCCTGTTATGTTTAAATCTTACCTCAACAAAATTAAATGTTTTTTGATTTTTAGGCAGTTCTATATCTTTTAGCCAGTCATTAACTTTAAGTTTGTTATATATATGTTTAGAAATAGGATTTTTTGTGTCTTGATTTATAAAACATCCTCTTGATATAAAATTATCTCCATTAGATTTCATTTGTTTATCTATATTTTTGTAATTAGTTTATCCCGTGAAATAATTTTTCCTATGGTAAAATTCCCGCTTCTGGCAAAATATCCGCATTAGGTGGATATTTCCCTTCAGTCGGGCGCCTGACCGACGCCTGTCCTGTAATAAAATGTACAGGATGTGTCAAAATTTAATTTAAAACATTAATTCTCTTTGGTTATGGATGCTTCATTTTATAATAATATATTAACCAAACCTTAATGTTTAATTGATTAAATTAAACCTCAAACGAATTACCATATAGCCATTTAATAATTTAACAATTCCGACAAGTCAGAACGATTTCATCATGAGCGTAAGCAAATAATTTAATAATTTTAAGTATTTTTAGGCATTTCTTTATAATAATCTAATTTTATTTTTGAAATATCATCATTGCTCCTACACTGGCAGCTAGTCCTATAATGCCTCCTTTTATTGCATTTTTTGCTTTTTTATGTTTAGCATAGGACTGATAGCCATTAACAAAATATTGATTATTAATCAAATCTGTATTAATTAAATATTTTTTTTTGATTTTAGGTTTTTTTGAGCTAACAATAATTGTATATAAAGCAGGAACAGGTAATCCCCAAAAATCTAAAAATACAATTCCTGCTATACCGCTTACTATGCCACCTGTTGTTGATAAAGGAGATTTATAAAATTTCATAGCTTGTTGTTCGCCTAATATATATTTTCTCATCTGGCCAACTGTAAAATCATTTCCTATAGCAGTATCTTGCTTATAATACATCAAATTAAAACCATTTTTACGTTTAACTGAAAAAATTTCGTCTCTATCAATAACATTAAGTTTTTTCTTTCCAAAAGTATTAAAATAAATGGTCTCATCGTCCATAGCAAATATTTTTCCATTTAATACTTTGCCATTTAAAAGTAATAATGTATCCTGTGAAAATGATTCAAAACATATAAAGAAGAATATAAAAATTATAAATATCTTACTTTTCATCGCTTTTTGTAATATAAATCAAAATGTTCTTACTTACATATAATCCAAAATAATATTTTTTACAAATTTACATAAAATAAATTTATTATATACAGACAAAATAAAAAAATCTAATTTATGGGGAGTTCTAATAATTGGTTTTGTATATGAAAGTGAGCGAAAAATATCAG
>CAZOSY010000115.1:0-8422 GCA_964582565.1 uncultured Bacteroidales bacterium
CTGATATTTTTCGCTCACTTTCATATACAAAACCAATTATTAGAACTCCCCTTTATAAAAATAATTTTAAATAATCATCATAAACGTATTGCTTGCTTCTTTTGCTACCTGTAATTTCTCTGAGAATATGTATTTTTTCAAGTTCTGTAATTAACTTATAAGCAGAGGCAGGCGATACTTCTATAATTTTTGAAACTTTAGCTGCATTTATTATCGGTCTTTTATATAGATATTTTATTATCTTTTGAGCATTTGCTGCACGCGAACCAAATGATTGAATCTTATTTGCTGTATTTTTATCAAGTTGCAAAATCTTGTCAAAAGTGGCGATACTATTGTTGCAGGTTTCTGTTATTCCTGTCAGAAAAAATTTGAGCCATTGTGTTAAATCATTTTTCTCTCTAACACGCATTAAATTGTCATAATATAGAGTTCTGTTTTGTTCAAAAAACTCGGAAAGATACAGCACCGGTTTTTTTAAAATATTTTTACTTACAAGGAACAAAGGTATCAATAATCGTCCAACACGACCATTACCATCTAAAAAAGGGTGTATGGTTTCAAATTGATAATGCAGGATTGCTATTTTCAATAAATTTGGAATATGAAATTCATCATTATGACAAAATTTTTCAATGTCATTCATCAGGTATGCAACAGATGTATGGATTGGTGGAATAAAAACAGCATCGTTGATGGAAGCACCTCCAATCCAGTTTTGGCTCTTTCTGAAACATCCGGGTTCTTTATGTTTACCACGTACTCCCTGAAGCAATTTTTTATGAACATCTTTTATCAGTCGGTTTGAGAAAGGCAAATTTTTTAAGTTCTCTATTGCATATTCCATAGCAATGGTATAATTTTGCACTTCTTCCCAGTCGTCACGTTTTTCAGGGCTGACATCTTTCCGTTCTAAAATGGCATCTTCAATATTTGTTTGTGTGCCCTCAATTTTAGAAGATTTTGTAGCTTCTTTTAACACGTGCATACTAACAAATAAATTAAGGTTTGGGATATATTCCGAATACATGTCAAGACCGCCAATAGATCTGTCTGCCTTACTTAACATATCAATAATTTTCATATCATCAATTTGCCACAATCGGTTTATTGGCTCTGGTTGAAAACTTTTGTAATAACCCTGATTAACGTATTTTCCTGATTTGAACTTTTTCATTATTCCAAAATTTTAAAACAAAGATACATCTTATTTTAGATTTTCATAAAAAACTAAAATAAAAAAATTCAATTTGTGATTTATTTTAATCCAAATTGAGCAATTTAAAATATTAAATTGGGATTAAACACTTTGTTATGCGAATGAACTTTCTTTTAGGTCAGCGTTGACAAGAGATACTTTTTTTTGCAATTATGAGTCAAGCGTTAGCTCGTGAGAATTGCAAATGTGTATTGCTTTTATGACGACTTTTTTATTTTTTGTTCTCAATCAATTGTTTTAATTCTTCTTTACTCGGTAATACTGTTTGGTATTTGCTTGCAAAAATTTGTTGGTTTTTTTTTGGTAATGTTATTCTAACCAAAGTTTCATTTTTTTGCTTACAAAGCACAATTCCAATACTTGGATTTTCTTCTTCTGTTTTTACAAATCTATCGTAATAATTTACATACATTTGCATTTGACCCAAATCCTGATGTTTTAGTTTACCAATTTTTAAGTCGATAAGAACAAATGAACGCAATATGCGGTTATAAAATACTAAGTCAACATAAAAATTATCGTCTTCAATACTAAGACGTTGCTGGCGACCTACAAATAAGAAACCTTTTCCAAGTTCTTTCAGAAAACGTTCCAGTTTGTTTATGATTGCCGTTTCAATGTCTGATTCAGTGTATTTTCCTTGTTCCTCAAGACCTAAGAAGTCAAGCACATAAGGTTCTTTTATTGTGTCTATTGGTTTGGTTATTACCTGTCCTTTTTCGCTTAATTCTTTTACATTTTTTTTGTCTCTGCTTAATACCAGTCTTTCATAGAGTGAAGAATTAAATTGTCTTTCGAGTTCCCGAACAGACCAATTATTATTAGTTGCTTCTATTTCATAAAAATTCCGTTCTTGTTTGCTATCAATTTTTATAAGCTGTAAATAATGAGACCAACTAAGGGTAAACACGCGATCAGAAATCCGCAATAGTGTTGCGGATTTCTCTGATTCTGATTTCCGCATCACTGATGCGGATTTTATTTTACTTGTTACCCGTTCATTATAAATAAGGTAAAATTTACGCATTCGCTCAAGATTATACACTGAAAAACCTTTACCAAATTCAAGCAGAAGTTTTTGAGAAAGTTGCTTTAAAACTGCTTTTCCATATTCTGCACGTTCTTTCCCCTTTTGCTCATTTTCAACTATTAATTTACCAATCTCAAAATAGCTTGCCACCATAGTGTAATTAATACTCTTAGCAACAGTGCTTCTTGCCTCTTTCAACAAAGAGGCAACTTTATTATAAAACTCTTTTGTGTAGCTTGTTGTAAATTTCATGGCTCTGCTTTTTTAATAGAAACTTGCAAACATACTCTTTTTAGGTTTAGTTACATTCTATATCACTGATAATCTGCATAATATGTATTAGACAATATGGTTTAGTCACATAGGCACTTTATATTTCACTGTTACAACATTTATAATTAAACTCTCTTAATATTCTTTGATTATATATTTTTTGATTCATTTTTTTTTATTAATTATACTATTTCTGTTTATTGAGCAATTTAAAATATTAAATTGGGATTATAGGTAACGAGTGGCGGTATGGTTAGTTCCCGATTGCGAGGTACTTATCTTACAGGTTAAGATGAAGTTTATGTAAAACTCAAAATATTAACTTAATCATCTCGCCCGCAATTGTTTATGACTGCTTGTTGTAGCCAGTACTTTCTTCTCAATACTTGCTGTTCAGCATGTTGACTTTCATAACTAATCAATTTTATCCAAGTATATTTCATATTCAGATGTTATTGGCTTATATTTTTTATTTTTGAAAAAATCCTTTATAGGTATTATCTCTATTTTATTTTCTACAAGCCATATTTCATAATTATCTTGTTCGTTTTTACCAAACTCATATTCATCTCTTGAAAGATGAAATTTACTGTTGTCAAAAGTCTTTACTTCAATAAATTTTACAACTCCTCTATCATCTGTGTATCTAATATCATAATGAAGCCCCTCATTATCTATTGAAACAAGATCTACATTTTTATAATTATTATCAATCAAAAAATCATATACAATTTCTTCTGATGTATTTCCTTTAACTTTAAGCTTTTTTTGATTTTTTTCTTTTTGTGTAAATACTGAGTTGTTTCTATTTGCCGTAGACTTTGTCTTCTTCTTATTCTTTAATCTATCACTACTTGTAATTATTGGCTTAATTTTTAATCCACTATCTTTTTCGTTTGTTTCTGTTTTTCCATCAAAATTTATTGATAATAATTCCTTTCTAATAACATCTAAAGCACTATTAAAGTATAATAAGCTTTTTAATCGTTCACTTTGCTCAATTATGTATAAATCATCTTTATTGAATCTCTTAGAATTCTCAGATCTAATTTTCACTATATCAATATTGTTTTTAGAATCTATATCAATATTCCTAAAAGTATTATTAAAAAAAACATTTATGATTTCTGTTGTGTCCGGTTCAAAGATATATTTGTTTTTTTCTGACTCTTGTATTATAAATTCATAATAATTTTCAAACCTATTTATTTCATTTAAATATTTAGCTTTCTCATCAATTGTTTTATTCTTTAAACTTTTCCAAACGGCTGATTTTATTTCATTCTTTTTAGATAATAATAGGTTTCTAATACTTTCAAAATGAATATCTGATAAACTAATATTATAAATATAATTATTTGCAAAATCTGTCAGATTAATTTTTAACTCATTAAATAAGCTCCGAATTTTACTAATTTCGCTTTTCTTATTAATGTTTTCGTAATCTAAAGAACTTATTTTAAACTCAATTCCTAGATATTCTTTTATATAATTCTCTAATGCTAAGGCATCTAAACCCTCTGCAAATTTTTTGTTGTTCGATAAAAAAACAGCTTTCCAAAATGCCTGTTTATAGTCTGTCAAACCTAATAATTCTCGTGCTTTATTGTAGGTGTCAATTCCAAAATCATTTTTTATATCAATAGCTATATCTTTATTTCGTAATAACTGTTTGTATTCATTTCGTTCTCTTCTAACATCTAAAGAAATAACTATAATGTCAGCAAAACTATTAACAAAGAATAGATTGGTGTTTAACTCCTCAATAAAGTCTTCACTATTTATTCTTAGAAAATAGGTATATTCTTTATAATGTAAAAACTCATATTCAGCTACTTCCAATATATCATTATTGATTTTATACACAATCTTATTACATAAAAAAATTTTAATTTTATTACAAACAGATGCTTGAGTTTTTTGCAAATTACTATCCTCTATTGCATTTAGCCGATATGTCAATATTAGTGGTTTTAATAAGTCTAATTTACTTTCAAAAGCATCTGATAATTCTTTATTTATCACATAATCAATTATATCAATTTGTACATTTTTTAGATCATTTATCCCAAAAAACATAATAGCATCAGCACCGCCTGCCCTTGATGGGAAATTGAAAACAGGATAATCGCTTTTTAATTGCTTTGGTAGCTTAATTTTATCACTAAAATATACTTTCGATTGATGAATCGGTTTTAAACTAATACCATCATCTGCAAATAATAATACATTTTTCGTTAATTTTTCGCTATTTTCGTGATAATGGCTTAAAGCTTTCTTATAAATAGATTGTGTCTTTTTACCATCTGGATATCTTTCAGGAAGTTTATTAAGAATGTCAGCAACTTTGTCAATTGAAAGTGTGTTAAAACTATCATTTGCACCAAGAGAAATTAATATTGCATTAATAGTTGTTTTAGCAATATTATTATCTAAAAAAAAATCTGCTCTATAGTTAATAGAGTAATTATTTACCCAGCTATATCTATCATCAATTAAGTAATCTTGAAACTTATATTGATATAGTGTATTGATTTTATATTTGATATAGGAAGGAGCATGTACATAATTATATGAATAATAAAAATGATAAAAGTTATCAACGTGTTCAGAATCATTTATTTGATTCTTAAACGTTGAATCAAAATATGCCCAAAGTATAAGATGTTCAATTGATATTTTTTCTAATATTTTTTTAAATTTTTTTATTTTAAGAATAGTTGTTTTATATCTATTGTCAACGTATCCAGTTTGATTTTCTTTTATATAATCTCGATAATCATCAGCTCCACCGTTTTTATGATATTCATTATTATACATTGCATATTCATTAACGCCCAACCATCTAAGAAATTCTTCAATATCTTCTATACGATTGTTCTTTGTGTCTAAACCTAAAATCTTAGGTGAACCAATATAATTATCATTTGTATAAATATTTTTAAAAATCAGTTCTGTTTTTTCACCTGTTGGGTAAAAATGCGAAAGCATTAAAGTATCAATAGATCTTATTTTTCTATTAATGGTTAATGTTGGAACATTTATGTTTTCAGGTAGTTTTGTTTTATCATTAAGAAAATTGTAATTATAGAACAAACTTTTATTCATTTCTCTAATGTAAGAAATAGCTTTCTTTCTATCTTTTTTTATTGCTTTCTGAGTTTCACTAATAATTTTTTGTGCTAATTTCGCTGGTTCGTAGCTATAAACATTACAAAAATTATTTAATTTATCATAAATAAATCTACCCTTATTACTATCCTTTGAACTATTATATTCGAAGTTTCTCAAAAGCTTACCGAATAAGTCTTTGTTTATGAAATGGATATTAGCAAATGATGGTTTCTTTAGTTCAAAATTTTTGGTTACAGGCGTATAAATATACTCATCACCTTTAATTATTTTGTGGTATTCGTTAATTAAAAAATTAACTTGATTCGGATATTCATCTTTAATAAAGCTTGCTTCTTTAACTACTTGACTAATAAAAAGTGATCTGTGATTATTTGAAAGTTTTATTGCTGATATTTTATTTATTGTACCAACAATATCATTTAACAAATTTAATTTAGTATTTATACTTTCGATTCCATAATCTGAAAGTTCTTTATCTATAAGTGGAATTATATGAAAGCCAATATAATTTATTGCTCTAGTTTCTTGTAGCATACCTCCAAATTCATCACTTAAATATATTGAATCTGCAATGTTTCTATAAGTATTATCTACACAGGGTAAAATTTCTTCCGTTTTAATAGCTGTTTCAATTAAATCATAATATCCCAAATTGTTTAATGTATCGGCTTTATGTTTATGGTTTAGAATTTTTAAAGGTTTATAACTAACTTCATCTTTAGCAAAATATTTTGCAACATTTATTGTGAATGAAGCTATCTTTTTTAAAATTAGTCTGTTTTTTTCTGAATCAACCAATTGGTTCCTTGAAGAATCTAAATCGAAAGTTGCGTGAAGTATATATGGTTGCTTTAAATGAATATTTGTTGGAAAAAAAGAGTATAAAGCAGAAACTGACTTACTAATATTTTTTTCAATAGCTACTTTAATTTGGTAAAATTCTTTTTTCTCATCGTATGTGATATTCCCACTAAAGCCTTCTTCAAAGCTATCTTCCTCTTCAAAAATATACCAAACTGTATCGCCGTATGTTACTTTTTCTTTTGGACTAAAATCTTCTATATTTTGGTTAATTCGTTTTCTTTGAGTTGAAATATCTTTTATTTCTTCATCAAAACCTTCAAATTTAATTGTTTTTATACTTTTTAAAAACAATATTGTTTCTGGTGTGATTTTTTTAACTTGTTCAATAATACCTTCGTATGCTTCATCAGTATAATTAATAATCACGCTCGTAATATATTTTTCTTGATTTATCCGTTTTACTTGATTTATCCGTTTTACTTCAGGTAAAGTTAGAAAAGGAAAAGGAATAATATTTTCTGCAATATCCTCATCTTTTCTGATTTTTTCTTGCTCTGAAGTATTAAATAATATATTAAAATTGACAACTCTATTCTTTTCTGAATATTTTAGTGAGATATTATTACTGTGTATTTCAATAGAGCTACTCCAGTTTATTATTGAACGAAAGCCAAGCCCTTTATTACCAATATATTTCCTGCGGTCTGTTTTAGATGAAAGATTTGGAATGAATAACGACCTGTAGCCTTTTTTGGAAAATGGAGTACCGTTATTATGAATAGATATTTCGTTTTTTTGTTTATCTAATTTAATAAGTACTTTTTTTGATTTCTCATCATCACAGTTTTGTAGTAACTCTAATAATTGCCTTCCATTATAACTTTTTATCGTTTCGTTCTCTTGATTAAAATCACGTATAGCTTCAATATAGTCATTTATGTATTTATCTTCAGCCTTATCTATTTCATTATCAATATACTTTTCCATACTTAAAAAAACCCTAATCCTTTTGCCACAAAATAAATTTTCTTTCGTTAATTTCAACATCTGCTTTTTTACAAGGTAGTTCTTACTATTCTTACTTATCATTTGTATTTCAATTTTCTGTTAACTTGGTTTCTTTCTTTGTATTGGCTACAACTCTGATATACATGGAACATAATTATTTAAAAGTTCCTTTTATACCTTCCTAAATTTGATATAAAGCAAAGGTTTTTAAAAAATTTTATTCCTTTTTACCCCGTTAGATATATTTAATTATTTAACGGGGTGAATTTTTTTTATATCTGCAAAAATACAAATTTAATTAGAATTAAATACCTGCCTGTGGCAGACAGGTTGGTTAAAAACGATAAGTTAATACATTATTACCATCTTTTTTACTTTTATTATCTTATTATTGGATATTAGTTTAAGAAAATATGTTCCCTGTGAAAAATCAGATAAATCTATTTGTTTAGTATAATTTTTTGCTCTGTTTTTTAAGGTCTCTTTATAAATCAACTTTCCGTAAGTATTTACTATAGATAAATTAATAGTATTATATTGCTTTGAAGTATTATTATTTATTAAAATAGTAAAAACATCTTTTGAAGGATTAGGAAATACATCAAGGGTTATATTATTGTCAATATGAGCAATATCACTACATATTTCAACAATAACAAATACAGAGTCAGATGCCTGACAGGTATTACTGTTGGTTACAGTAACAGAATAAAATTCAGAACTCACGCCAACCAATGCACCGTCAATTCTTAATGAATCAAGGTTTGAGCCATCTGACCATTCATATATATCAAATTCTGTTCCTGCATATAGTATTATATAGCTATCATTACAAATAGTTACTGTATCTTGTCCTAAATCAACATAAGGCAAAGGATTAACAGATATTAGAATAGTATCAGAAGCAGAACAATTGTTTGTACCAGTTACCTGCACATAATAAGTTCCTGAAA
>CAZOSY010000116.1:0-8322 GCA_964582565.1 uncultured Bacteroidales bacterium
AACAAAATTAAAAAATATAAGAAAATTATTTTTTAATCATCACTTTGTTAATCTGCTGAATATGTGTAATTTACAAACTTTTTGGATGAATTTATGAATTATTCAGGTTAGCCTTGTTATACAAAAAATAAATTACTTTTGTAAAATTAATATAAAAAAAAATTAATAACAGATATGCCAGAAAAAAAAATAACAATATCAGATGTTGATAAATCAATAAGGACTGTTCCTGATTTTCCTAAAAAAGGAATACAGTTTAAAGACATAACAACAGCATGGAAATTGCCGGATATATTTAACTTTATGCTTGAAGAAATATATTCTTATTATAAAGATTTTGGAATAACAAAAGTTGTTGCTATTGAATCACGGGGATTTATACTTGGCAGTGTGCTTGCTTATAAACTTGGAGCAGGATTTGTGCCAATAAGGAAACCGGGAAAACTACCAGCTGATACATATTCTAAATCATATTCCCTTGAATATGGTGAAGGAATACTGGAAATCCATAAAGATGCTTTATCAGATAATGATATAGTATTATTGCACGATGATTTATTAGCTACAGGCGGTTCTGCATCTGCATCTATAGAACTAATAGAAAAATTTAATGTAAAAGACATAAAAATAAATTTTATTTATGAACTTTTATTACTTAAAGGTGTTGAAAAACTCAATAAAAAATATGATGTCTTCTCTTTAATAAAATCTTAATTTTTTGTATTTTATGTGTTTATACCGCTGAATAAAGCAGTTACCTGATGGTATTTATATTTTTATATACTGAAATAATGGTTTAAAAAAAATAGTTGTAGAAATTGATACCAAGCTATTTGCATTAGATAGAATTAACAATTTTAATAAAGTCATTAACATTAAGATTTTCTGCCCTTTTTGTAAAATATTCATCTTGTATATCATGATTATTTATATTAAAGACCTTTAAAGTATTTTTAAGCATTTTTCTACGTTGACTAAATGCTGTTTTAACAACATTTTTAAACAAAACCTGATCACAACCAAGATGTTGTTTATTATTTCTTGTTAATCGTATCACAGCAGAGCATACCTTTGGAACAGGAAAAAATGATATGTTTTCAACAGGAAACAGATAATCAATATCATAATAAGCCTGTAATAAGACACTTATAATTCCATAACTTTTATTGTTTGGTTTAGACGCTATGCGCAGAGCTACTTCTTTTTGAAACATACCAACTATTTCAGGAATAATATCTTTATTTTCTAAAACTTTAAATAAGATTTGAGATGATATATTATAAGGAAAATTGCCTATAATAGCAAATGGCTTTTGGGATATATTATTTAATTCATATTTTAAAAAATCAGCAAAAATTATTTTATCTTTTATTTCAGGATATTTATTTTTTAGATATTCAACAGAATCAATGTCAAGTTCTATAAGATGGAGTTTAGTATTTTTTTTAATGAGATATTTTGTAAGCATTCCCATACCTGGTCCTATTTCCAGCACTTCAGAATATTTATCAGAATAAGTTAAACTATTAACAATTTTTAAAGCTATATTTTCATCTTTTAAAAAGTGCTGGGACAATTTTTTTTTTGCTTTTATTTTTTTCATTCTATATTATTAACAGTCATTTAATTGTTGAGTCCTTTCCGAAAAGTCAAAATTGTGTTATTCCGAATAACGTCATACTGAACTCGTTTCAGGGTTAGTTCCAGTATCGTTTCAGCATCTATTACATTTTTTTGTTAATCATCCTTTTAGATTCCGAAACAAGTTCGGAATGACTTATAATTTTAAAAATAGCGACTTTATGAACAGACACTAATTAACCAAATCACCGCGTAGTTTTCTAAGTCGTTTTCTTGCTTCAACAGCATATAAGCTATCCTGAAATTTTACAAGTATATCCTGATAAAGTAACATGGCTTTTGTTTTATTATGAAATTGTTTTTCGTTTAATTCTGCGAGTTTAAAAAGAGCATCGTCAGCTAAAATATCATAATAATATAAATCCACAATTTGCTGAAGCAAAGTATCAGCTTGCATATACAAACCATGTTTTAATTTTATCTGTGCTTTTTTGTATAATACCTCGTCAGAAAGTTGATGTCCTGAAAATAAAACAGTAATAGAATCAAGTGTTAATAATGCAAGACTATCTTTATTTTGAAATGATAATAAATCAGCTCTTGAATAAATACTTAAAGCTGTTGTTGAGCTATCTTCATCAATATTATCACTTATCAAAAGGGATAAATCCATAGCATCATTGGCAATTAACTTTGATGTAGCGGCTTTAAGAACATCTAACTGTGCTTTTGCCCATTTGAATTCTCCTATATAATAAAACAATTTTGCGTTTTTAAACTTTGCCAGATGGCCTAAAGGTTCATTTTTAAAAGTTTTTTCAACTTGTGAATATAATAAAGTTGCTTCCCATACATCACCGGACATAAGCAAAATATCAGCAAGTTCTGTTTTACATTCTGCCTGTAATTTTTTAGAAGCATATTTTATTGCTATTGCTTTATTTAGCATTTTTTTTGCATATTCTATTTTATCTAGATAAAATGCTTGTAAATGGGCTAAATTTTTTATTAAAATAATGGTCTCTGCTCTTATGCCAAATTCATTAAGTATTGATATATAATCATTTTCTAATGATACAAGTTCTTCTTTTGTATAATTAAAAGAACCGGTGATTTTAAGATATTTTACATTAAGCAATTCAATCTTGCTATCAAGATAATAATAATTATTAACACCTTTTTTAATAATATACTCATAAGATTTTGCAGCAATGTCATAATCTTTGTTAGAAGTACACAATTTTGCCAGATTAAATAATCGTGCTCCATTTTCTTTAAATCTTTTATCTAATGATATTGCCTGAATGAAAGCTGTTTCAAAGTCATGTTGTTGAACAGACAGCCACAATAGCATTTCAGAAAAATAAGTATTATTTGGATTTTTCTGTATTTGTTTTAACAAACTTTTTTTTAATATATCACTTTTTTTATTGTCAGGGTCTTTGGCAAGAAATATTTGTAGCTTATTTTGAACTTCTTCCTGATAATTTGGATTAAATTTAAGCAGGTTAAGATATTGAACTGTCATATTATGATAATCTTGTCTATCTTCGTATATATCAGCAAGTTTAAGGTTAAAAGGATATAGTGTTTGAAGTAATAATTCGCCTTTTTTATAGGTCTTAATAGCATAATCTGTTTGATTTCTTAAAAGGAAAGCATTTGCAAGGTCGATAATTTGTTGCTGATTAGTTTTTAACTCTTTTATAGCTTTTGTAAATTGTTTTTTTGCCTTTGCAATATCATTAGCGCAAGTATATACATAGCCCATATCCACTAAATACCTTAATTCATAAGTATGGTTTTTTATTTGTTTTTTAATTAATTTTTCTGCTTTCTTAAAATTTTTAAGTTTAATAAGACAATCTAAATAATTAGAATAATAAAAAGTATTTGGATTTTTATTAAATAGCTTTTCATATAAATTAGCAGCTTTATCAAATTTTTTATCATGAAAAAATTGAGCAGCAAGTTGCTCATCAACATTAATTTGAGCAAAAACATTACTGATTGTTGAAAAGATAAATAAAACAAGGATGATATTTTTAAAAATTTTATTCATAAAAAATATCAGGATAAACGTATGAAAAATTAAGTATTATTATTTTAGTCTATTTGTAGCCCTTTAAGACAAATTTAATCGGTTTAACAGTTAAAGTATAAGCCCACTCCGAAAAAACAAAATTATGTCATTCCGAATAACGTCATCCTGAACTCGTTTCAGGGTTAGTTCGGAATCTCTAATTTCAATAATATCAAAAGATGCTGAAACAAGTTTACCCCGTTAGATAATTTTAAGTTAGAGTATTGATTATTATTATATAATCTTATATCTAACGGGGTGAAGCATGACAAATAAGTAAATATCTACTTTTCGGAACGGACTCAAGTATAGTAAGTATCAATTAAGCCAAGACAGAATTTTTAACTTTTTCTTTAGACAAAGCAATGTCTATAGCTTCAATCATTTCGTTGATATAATGAAATTTCAGTCCTGAAATATAAGCAGGTTTTATTTCCTGTATATTTTTTTTGTTTTCAGCAGACATAACAATATCTGTTATTTTTGCGCGTTTAGCTGCGAGTATTTTTTCTTTTATTCCTCCTACAGGCATTACTTTTCCTCTTAATGTTATCTCACCTGTCATAGCAATATTATTTTTTACTTTTCTTTTAGTAAAAGCAGAAGCCATAGCAGTAAACATTGTTATACCTGCTGATGGTCCGTCTTTTGGTGTTGCTCCTTCAGGAACATGCAGATGTATGTTCCAGTGTTCAAATACATCAGGGTTTATGTTTAGTATTTTTGAATGAGCTTTTAAGTATTCCAAAGCAAGTGTTGCAGATTCTTTCATAACATCGCCGAGGTTACCGGTAAGAGTAAGTTTTCCTTTACCTTTGCTAAGACTTACCTCAATAAATAATATTTCTCCTCCTGCTGATGTCCATGCTAATCCAGTAGCAACACCGGGCACAGTGTTAGCCATAGCATGTTCTTGCTGAAATTTCGGTGGTCCCATAATTTTCAGTAAGTCATCTTTAGTAATTTTTTTATTGATTTTTTCTTCAGTAACAATAAATTTAATTCTATTTCTAATAATTTTAGCAATATTTTTTTCTAACTGTCGGACACCTGATTCCCGTGTATAATCTTCTGTTATTTTTTGGATAATTTTTTCTTCAAATAATAGTTGTCCTTTTTTTAGTCCATGCTCTTTAAATTGTTTTGGTATAAGATGTCTTTTAGCTATTTGTATTTTTTCTTCAATAATATATCCGTTAATATCTATTATCTCCATTCTATCTGTTAATGCGGGATGAACAGCATTAAGAGTATTACCTGTTGTAATAAACATTACTTTAGACAAGTCAAAATCTATTTCTAAAAAGTTATCATAAAAAGCTATGTTTTGTTCCGGGTCAAGCACTTCAAGCAGAGCAGCAGAAGGGTCGCCGTTAATAGTATTTCCTGCTACTTTATCAATTTCATCAAGGACAAAGACAGGATTTGAGGATTTAACTTTTTTCAAACTTTGTATTATTCTGCCTGGCATAGCTCCTATATAAGTTTTTCTGTGTCCTCTTATTTCAGCTTCATCTCTTAATCCGCCTAATGACATTCTTGTGTAGTTTCTGTCAAGAGATTTGGCAACGGACTTACATAGCGAGGTCTTTCCAACACCGGGAGGACCTATAAGACATATTATAGGTGATTTCATATCACCTTTTAATTTAAGTACAGCAAGGTGTTCAATAATTCTTTCTTTTACTTTTTCTAATCCATAATGGTCTTCATCAAGTATTTTTTGAGCTCTTTTCAGGTCAAAATTATCTTTTGTATATTCATTCCATGGAAGTTCTGCCAGTGTCTCTAAATAGTTTGTTTGTATTGAATATTCAGCAGCAGCAGGATTCATTCGTTTTAGTTTCTTTAGCTCTTTTTCAAATGTTTGTGCTACTTCTTTTGACCATTTTTTGTTTTTTGCTTTTTCTTTTAACTCTTTTAGCTCTTCATCATTTGGGTTGGTGCCAAGTTCATCCTGAATGGCTTTTAATTGTTGATTAAGAAAATAGTTTCTTTGTTGTTTATCAATATCAGTAATTACTTTGTTTTGTATTTGATTTTTTAATTTTAGCATTTGCAGCTCCTTATTCATATATGACAGCGCTAATTTTGCTTGTTTTGTTAAATTCTGTATTTCAAGCAATTTTTGCTTTTCAGCAATACTAATATTAAGATTAGAAGATATAAAATTGATAAGGAAAGAATGGCTTTCTATATTTTTTATTGCAAATGCAGATTCTGAAGGTATATTGGGTGATTGTTTGATAATACGGATAGACAAATCTTTAACAGAAGAAATAAGAGCATTAAATTCTTGCGTCTTTGGTATAATACCTGTTTTTTTATAAGGAACAACTGTTGCTTTATAATATGGTTCTGTTGTTATAATTTTTTTTATTTCAAAACATTTTCTTCCCTGAATAATTATGGTTGTGCTATTATCAGGCATTTGTAATACTTTTATGATATAGGCAACGGTTCCTATCTTATTAAAATCTTCAAAAACAGGGTCTTCTGTCTCACTGTTTTTTTGAGCAACAACACCAATAACACTTTTATTTTTATATGCTTCTTTAACTAATTTAATAGATTTTTTTCTGCCAACAGTAATAGGTATTACTACACCCGGAAATAAGACAGTATTACGTAAAGGTAAAATAGGCAATGTTTTAGGAATTTTTTCTTTATTCATCTGTTTTTCATCATCAGAAGAAAATAAAGGAATAAATTCTGCTTCATTATCACCAATATTAGAAATAAATAATTTATTAAATTTAGACATTTTATTTTATTTAATTCATTAACAATATAACAATTTAACCAAAAAAAATAGCAAATAAGTAAAAATATTAAAATTTTAGAACTTAAAACTTGATATTAGAACAAAAAACTGAATATTTTTTTTTACTCTCCCCTTTTGGTTCCCCTCTCTACGAGTAGAGAGGGGTTAGGGGTGAGTATAAAAACAAAACAGCAAAATTTAACAATTTAACCCCGATACGGTTTACCCCGTTGGATTTTCTTCTTATCCAACTGGGGTCATTTTTCGCCCAAGTACGCTCCGCTACGGGTTAAACTACGGGGCAGGCAATTTAACAATTTTATTTATTTTTAAATGCTTTTTTACCTGCGAATTTTGCCTGTTCCCCGAGTTCTCTTTCTATTCTCATAAGCCGATTAAATTTAGCAATTCTTTCGCTTCTGCATCCTGAGCCTGTTTTCAAATGTCCACAGCCAATAGCAACTGTCAGGTCTGCAATTGTAGTATCTTTTGTTTCTCCTGACCTGTGTGATACAAAACAGTTAAAATTATTTTTGTTTGCAAGTTCAATTGTTTCTAATGTCTCTGTTAAAGTACCTATTTGATTTAATTTTACTAACACAGAGTTGCAGGCATTTTCATCTATTGCTTTTTGCAGATATACAGGGTTTGTGCATAAAAGGTCATCGCCAACAAGTTCTATTTTGTTTCCAAGTGATTCATTAAGCATTTTCCAGCCATTCCAGTCATTTTCAGCCATACCATCTTCAATAAGTATTATAGGATACTTATTAACCCAATCTTCCCAGAGGCGAACCATTTGTTCAGAAGTTTTTGTAGATTTATCAGATTTAAACATCACATATTTGCCATTTTCCCACATTTCGCTTGCAGCAGGGTCAAGGCATATAGATATATCTTTGCCAGGAGTATATCCTGCTTTTTCAATACCTTGTAATATTATTTCTACTGCCTCCTCATTTGATTTTAGTCTAGGTGCATAGCCACCTTCATCACCTACACAGGTACTATATCCTTTTTTCTTTAATACATCTTTCATAGAATGGAATGTTTCAACACCCATTCTTAGGGATGTTTGAAAATCAGGGGCATTATGAGGAGCGATCATAAATTCCTGAATATCAACATTATTATCTGAATGTTTTCCACCATTAATAACGTTCAAACAAGGCACAGGAAGAAGAGAAGCATTTACGCCTCCAATATATTTATACAAAGACATGTCAAGAGCATTAGCTGCTGTATGTGCCGCAGCGAGTGAGACACCCAAAATAGCATTTGCTCCAAATTTTGCTTTATTAAAAGTTCCATCCAAATTTATCATTGTCATATCTATAAGTCTTTGTTTTAAGACAGATAATCCAATAATAGCAGGAGCAATATCCTTATTTACATGTTCTACTGCTTTTAGCACTCCTTTTCCTCCATATCTTTTCATATCATGGTCTCTAAGTTCAACAGCTTCTTTTTCGCCTGTAGAAGCACCTGACGGCACAATGGCGCTGCCTTTTGTTCCGTTTTCTAATGTCATATCAACTTCTACTGTTGGATTTCCCCTTGAATCCAAGACCTCCTGTGCTTTTATTGTTTTTATAATCATTTTTAATTTTTCCTTATTTAGTTTGTTAAAAAATAGTTATCTGCCTAAGCAGAATTGCAAAAATAAACAATTATTAAAATATTAGTAATTATTTAAAGATAAAAAAAAGTCATTCCATTTTTTTTGTTAATGCTAAATGACTTTCAATATTAGTATCAGGCAACTTGCCCGATAATATTGAAAGCGGTTTGGTATAAATATGGGGAGTTCTAATAATTACTTTTTATTACAAGCGGCTACAAAATATCATTATTTCGTTGTCGGGCAAAATCTTTCCTCACCATAGCTATGGCT
>CAZOSY010000117.1:0-8301 GCA_964582565.1 uncultured Bacteroidales bacterium
AAAGAGAAAACAGAAGTTACTGATATAAAAAAATAGAGATTAAATAGTGTCTGTTTATAAATTAAGTGTTTAGTTCAGAATGTTCTAGTTCGAGGCTTGCGAAGTCCTAAAAATCAGGAGTTTACTTTTGTAAATGACTGATTTGAAAGACAAGCATAACGAAGAAATCGGACATTATGGACAAACACTAAATAAAAAAAGATAATGAAATTAAGAACCTTTAAATTAGGTGGCGTTCACCCTAAAGAAAATAAACTTTCAGCAAAAGAAAAAATTAAAGTTTTTCCTATACCAAAGAGAGTTTATATTCCCGTATCACAACATTTGGGAGCACCTTCAACATTATTAGTAAAAAAAGGAGATACAGTAAAAACAGGACAATTAATAGCAAAAAGCCAAGCTTTTATTTGTGCCAATAATCATTCTTCTGTATCAGGTAAAGTTAAAAAAATTGATAATATAATTGATGCAAGTGGTTATAAAAAAACCACTGTGGTTATTGATGTTGAAGGTGATGAATGGGAAGAAAATATTGACAGAACCACTGACATAAAGAGAGAGATTACACTTGCTTCAAAAGAAATAATTTCTAAGGTTAAGGAAATGGGTATTGTTGGATTAGGTGGTGCAACATTTCCTTCACATGTAAAGTTGATGGTTCCTGAAGGCAAAAAAGCCGATTATATGATTATCAACGGTGCTGAATGTGAACCTTATTTGACTTCTGACCATAGCTTGATGCTGGAAAAAGGAGAAGAAATAATGATAGGCGCTTGTATTTTGATGAAAGCTTTGAATGTAAAAAAGACACTAATTGGTATTGAAAGTAATAAGAAAGATGTAATTGAGCATTTTACGGAACTTTCAAAAAAATTTGAAGGGATAAAAGTTCATCCGTTAAAAGTAAAATATCCTCAAGGTGGTGAAAAACAGTTAATCAAAGCATTGGTGAACAGAGAAGTTCCTTCATGCAAATTACCTGTTGAGGTTGGATGTGTTGTAAATAATGTAGGAACAGCTTTTGCTGTTTATGAGGCAGTTCAGAAAAACAAACCTTTATTTGAGAGAGTTGTTACTGTAACAGGCAAATCAGTCAAAAATTCTTCTAATTTTTTAGTAAGATTAGGCACATCTGTATCAGAATTAATTGATGCTGTTGGCGGACTTCCCGAAGATACCGGTAAAGTGATAAGCGGAGGTCCTATGATGGGCAAAGCATTAGCATCGTTAGATACTCCTGTTGTAAAAGGAACATCAGGAATAGTATTAATGAGTATATCAGAAACGAAAAGACAAGAAGAACAAAATTGTATTCGTTGTGGAAAATGTGCAGAAAGTTGTCCTATGGGATTAGAACCATTTCTTTTAGCTGATTTTGCTGAGAAAAAAGATTTTGAAACATTAGAGAAATATAATATGATGGATTGTATTGAATGTGGTGCATGTCAGTTTATATGCCCTGCAAACAGACCTTTATTAGATTATTTGAGGATAGGAAAAAATAAAGTCGGACAAATAATAAGAAATAGAAATAAAAGATAATATAAACCCTCTATGCTCTCAGGCATTTGTATATATAATGAGTAATAAAAATAGAACAACATTATATATTGGCGTAACAAATGGAAATGGAATTTGATTAAAGAGTTAAATCCAGAACTAAAATATTTATCTAAAGATTGGTATGATGATGAGATGCTGAAACAAGTTCAGCATGACATGATTAACATAAAGAATCGTAAAAATTAATAATTCACCCTGTTAATTCCCGCTTTTCGGGATTTAATGGGGCAAAAATATAAACAAATGAAATTACTTACTGTTTCAGGTTCGCCTCATATACATAAGGATTTATCAGTTAAAAAAATAATGTATAGTGTTGTTATTGCTTTATTACCGGCAATAGCTGCTTCTGTTTATTTTTTTGGTTATGGCGCTGTCCAACTCATTTTGGTCTCTGTAATTTCCTGTGTTTTATTTGAATATCTTATTCAGAGATTTTTAATAAAAGCTAAGACAACAATTACTGATGGATCTGCTGTTATTACAGGAATTTTATTAGCTTTTAATGTCCCAAGCAGTTTGCCTATATGGGAAATGATTATTGGAGCATTTGTAGCTATTGGTATTGCCAAGATGTCTTTTGGCGGATTAGGTAAAAATCCTTTTAATCCGGCATTGGTAGGGAGAGTATTTCTTTTAATTTCTTTTCCTGTTGATATGACCAGATGGCCTACTACCCGTATATCTAATATAGATGCTTTGACAGGTGCAACACCTTTGGGAATTGTTAAAGAAGGATTGGAAAAAGGAAATGTCGTTTCAGGATTAATGCAAAAAATACCTGACTATCTTGATTTATTTCTTGGCAATTGCGGTGGTTGTTTAGGCGAGGTATCGGCAATAGCATTAATTATTGGAGCTATCTATTTATTAATAAAAAAAATTATTTCATGGCATACACCTGTAGCTTATATTGGAACTGTATTAGTGTTTACAGGCATCCTATGGCTGATTAATCCTGAACAATTTATAGACCCTTTGTTTCATTTATTAGCAGGAGGTTTAATCTTAGGTGCTTTATTTATGGCAACAGATATGGTTACTTCGCCTATGACAGGGAAAGGAATGTTGATATTTGGCTTAGGGTGCGGTGTTATAACAGTATTAATTCGTATTTTCGGTGATTATCCTGAAGGCGTTTCTTTTTCAATATTAATAATGAATGCATTTGTCCCTTTGATTGACAGAGCTTTTAAACCAAAAAAATTTGGAGATATAACAAAGCAAAAAATTAAGATTTAAATAAGAATAAACTCATAAATTGAAAATTAAGAAAAAAAAATGGCAAAAACAGAATCCAATCTCAAAAATATGATTTTAACATTACTTGTTATAACAGTTGTAGCAAGTTTTGCATTAGGATCTATTTATAATCTTACAAAGGGACCTATTGAACAATCTAAAAGGTTAAAAAAAGAATTGGCAATAAAAAAAGTTGTGCCTGAGTTTGATAGTATTATGACCTGTAAGGTAAAACCTGAAGATGGCACAGATTCTCTTGTTTTTAACAAAGTATATAAAAACAATGAATTAGTAGGCACGGCAATAGAAACATATACAGACAAGGGTTTTGGCGGAAGAATTAGATTAATGGCAGGATTTTTACCTGATGGGACAATAAAAAATATAGAAGTTCTTGAATTAAAAGAAACACCCGGATTAGGAACAAAAATGGTTGAGCCAAAATTTAAAGACCAGTTTAATGATAAAAATCCTGATAGTTTTAAATTGGTTGTAAAAAAAGATGGCGGTGATGTTGATGCAATAACAGCAGCAACTATCAGTTCATGGGCTTTTTGTGATGCAGTTCAACGCGCTTATAATACTTTAAAAAAACAAGGAGGAAATAAATAATGAATCAATGGAAAAATTTTACAAAAGGTCTTATAAAAGAAAACCCTGTTTTTATAATATTACTGGGTTTGTGTCCTGTATTGGGAGTAACGACCTCTGCAATGAATGGATTAGGAATGGGATTGGCAACTAGTTTTGTCCTTATTATGTCAAATCTTGTGATTTCATTAATAAAAAATTTTATTCCTGACAAAGTAAGAATACCTTGCTTTATTGTTGTTATTGCTTCGTTTGTTACAATAGTTCAGATGGTAATGCAGGCATATTTACCGGATCTTTATAAGCAGTTAGGCATATTTATACCTCTTATTGTTGTCAACTGTATTATATTAGGCAGAGCAGAAGCATTTGCCTCTAAAAACAATATTATTTCATCAATAATTGATGGATTTGGGATGGGACTTGGCTTTACACTCGCAGTTACAGTTTTGGGAATTATCCGTGAGATATTAGGAAGCGGCTCTGTATTTGATATTATTTTTGTTGGTGAAAATGCAAAGACCATATTACTTTTTGTAATGCCTCCTGGAGCATTTATAGTTTTGGGATATCTAATAGCATTAGTTAATAAACTTAATAAGTCATCATAAATTAAGGAAGTTTTGTATTCTGTCAGAAAAAGATGGTAATTTATGATTCAAAGTTTAAAGTAAGAATATGAATATATTGGTAAATTGTTTGATGTTTGCTTGTAGAGACGAGGCATGCCTCGCCTCTACATTAAGTCAAAAAAAATTGTTAAATTGTTAATGACAATAAAAATTTCTTTAAAATTAAAATACATAAAAATATAAACAGATGAACTATTTTATAATTGTAATATCAGCAATATTTGTTAATAATATAATATTAGCACAATTTTTAGGAGTATGTCCTTTTCTCGGTGTATCAAAAAAAACATCTACAGCAGTAGGTATGTCCGGTGGCATTCTGTTTGTGATGACATTAGCCACTTTGGTTACCTGGTTAGTACAAAATTATGTTCTTAACCCTCTTGGTTTACAGTTTATGCAGACCATTACTTTTATTTTAGTAATCGCGGCTTTAGTTCAAATGGTTGAAATTGTTATAAAAAAAATCAGTCCTTCGTTATATCAGGCATTAGGTATTTATCTTCCTTTGATAACAACAAACTGTGCTGTATTAGGTGTAGCAATATTAGTAATACAAAAAGATTTTAACCTTATGGAGAGTATTGTATTTGCAATATCAACAGCAATTGGTTATGGACTGGCTTTAATAATTTTTTCAGGATTAAGAGAACATTTTGATTTAATTGGTGTTCCAAAAGGTATGCGTGGCGTTCCTATTGCTTTGATTACCGCAGGGATACTTTCACTTGCATTTATGGGCTTTTCAGGGATTGTTTAAATTCTTTATTCTTTTGATACAGAATAAATAAAAGTAATACAAAAAAAATAGTAGCAGGAATCTTAAGCCGTACCAAAGCTCCAAAATTTGCTGTTGTTAATCCAACAGAAAAAGAAAAAATCAATACAAAAATAGAAAAGAATATAAGTAAAGGGTCTTGGATAATAAATTTGAATACTTTAAAAAGACCTATATAGAATAAAAAATAAATAAATACAATAAGAAATATAAAATTTTCTATCCCTGATATAAGCATTGTTACGTTATGTGCTTCCCATATAAAAGGTCTGAACAGACCAGCGGTTATTGCAGCAGGAGCTTTTGATACAATACTTGAAAATGAAGCATCAAAACTACCGATATTAAAAGAATTTGTTCCATATTGATCTCTTATTAAATCTTGCTGAGTAACCTGAGCTTTTTTTATTGCACTGTCAATTGATGAATAAGCCCCAAGTTCTTTACTGAATATTGAAAGCGATGATATGCAGATAATAATTCCAATAACAAGTAGAGCAGGTGCAGAAAGATATCTTAAAACTTTATTCTTAATTGATTTAATTTGTTTAAACAATATCCATACAAGAATATTAGGTAAGAGTGCTATAATAATATATGGCTTTAATATAATCAAAATCCAGAAGTTAATGATTAATACAATTATATTTACAGGAATTTTATCTTTTTTAATAAATATCATATAAGTATTATAAATAAACCAAAGTGTTGCGGCAAAAGTAAAAGTATCTTTCATTATACCAGAGCCCCAGAATATTAATGAGGGGATACAGAAAACAGCTATGGCAAATTGTTTTGTCATTTTAGGATATATTTCACAAAGCATCAGGTAAAAACGCCATATACCAGCATAAGCAATCCAATCCAAAATAATAGTACA
The DNA here is from genome assembly GCA_964582565.1 of uncultured Bacteroidales bacterium. Classification (GTDB taxonomy): domain Bacteria; phylum Bacteroidota; class Bacteroidia; order Bacteroidales; family CAZZDX01; genus CAZZDX01. The sequence continues at coordinate 5,687 of CAZOSY010000117.1, forward strand.
TAATAAAAATTTATTAAATGAGATTAATAAAAATGGAATTATCAGACGCATAACTGCAAAGGAATCCGGCTTTAAAAAATACATACTCCACATTGGCCAGCCAGTAGTAATATCAAAATAAGACCAGTTTTCAACTGTTGTGTTACCAAAAAGGATAGACAGACAAGGATAAGGATGCTTAAACAATAGATTAATTAATGCTCTTCCACCCGAATAGTAATTAAGTGTATCACCACATTTATAATAAAAAATATAAATTAAGGTAAATAATATGCCTCCTGCAATTTTTATAAACAAACCTGTTGTATAATATTTATAAGCAGGATTATCGTCAATATGTTTATTTTTTATTCTTTTAGAAACTAAAAAAATTATTATTAAATAAACCGGGAGTAAAATAATATCCCAAACATCTATATAATCTGTATAATTATGCATTGTTTTAATTAGTTTCTGTCTATAAAGTAAGTGTTTAGTTCAGAATGTTCGAGTTCGAGGCTTGCGCAGTCTTGAAAATCAGGAGTTTACTTTTGTAAATGACTGATTTGAAAGACAAGCATAACGAAAAAATCGGACATTATGGACAAACACTAATTACTGTTTTTTTTACAAATAAGGTCTCCAATAAGAGCGCCTACTTCATCTCCAATAAGGTTACATTTAACAATAAACAAAAAATAAATACTTTTATGCTTTACTAAATTCAGGCATTCAAAATTTCCCTGACCTTTTGCAATAATTAATTCTGACTTATCAAAAATATTTTTAAATTCATTTGATGTTGTCTCTAAAACTGTTCCCGGTGCATCATCGCCATTATCAATTACTTTAACCATATTTGTTAATCCAATATCTTTTGCATCTTCCATAGTTGCATCATTTATTGTTGGATATCCTCTTACAGCAACAATAATTTGTTCTTTTTTTATGATTTTTCTCTCTAATAATATTTGGAGCAATAATTTATCAAAAACTATTTCACCTGCATTATCTGCGAGATACAAAACAGATTTCCCTTGTTTTAAGTCCTTTATTAATATATCTGAATCGTCAATTTTTAGGTTTTGATGCAAAGCATTTTTAATTGTATCTTCTATACTTAAATTATGATTTGGAGACATATCAATAATATTGCCTGCAACAGATAAAATAAGTGCTGATTTTACAGAATTATCAGTATTCTTGATTTTTTTATAAAACAAATCATATTTATCAAGTATTTGTCTGTTTTGATTTTTTTTATGGTCAAAATAAGGGTCTTTTGTATTAAGTATTTTTTTTATCATATTGTGTGTATGTCTTCCTATTTCGGGTGGAGAAAGTTCAAAGTCAACAGTAGAAAGATAAAGCAAAAATTTTCTTGTCATTTGTTTTTGCACATCTTCGTTGACATTAAATTCATTTAATAACTTAAGAAAACTGTGCAATATACATTCTAGACATTTTAAATGGGTTTTCATATATTTATATTTTTATAATTAACTTATTTCCAGTTACTTCAGTCAGACATCTGATTGATACATTTTCTTAATTAAGCTTAAAAAAAATTCTGCATTAACATTTATATCGTGATTTACTTTTGTAAATTCAAATGCATTATCACTCATCCTGCTATATAGCTTTTTGTCTGACAACAAAGTTCTTAAATTATTATTCATTAAGTCAAAATCATTCCTGCAATAAAATCCGGCATTATATTTTGTTATAAGGTTATCATAATTTAGTATGTATGAAATTATTGGCAAACCTGTGGCAGTAGCTTCTAATACAGTCATTGGCCAATCACCTTCAAGTGTTGAAGTAACACAAAATATTTTGCTTTTTGACAAAAAATTATAAGTAGTTTTACTCTCGGCAAAATCTATAAAATCTAAATTTTTTACTTGCTCTGATTTGCTCTTAATCTCTTCAAAATATTTTTCATTATTAAGTACAGGAGGACAAATCATCAAAAATTTAAAGTTCTTATTTAAAGTTGCTAATTTTATAAAAACTTCGGGATTTTTCCACTTCTCACATCTGCCAATCCATATACAGTCATAAATTTTATCTTCTTTTTTTTTAATTGTAGAAAAATCAAATCCTTTTTTTAAAATCTTTATATTGGATTTTGGAAATCTTTTTTTAAGATTATTATATTCATAGTTATTTTGAGCAATAGTAAGAGTAGAATATTTATAAACCAAATTTGCTAAAAATCCTTTAAGTTTTTTATTATAAATTTTGTCTGTATTGTCTGTCTCTCTATCGTGTGAAACCATATAAATGAACTTTCTGTGCTTAATTTTACAGTAATATGCCATTAGTCCTGAATAAATGGTTAAAGTCCTTTGTATATAGACATCAGCATTAATTTTTTTAAATACTCTATAAAAATTCAGAATTTGTTTAATTACTATATCATTAAAGTTTAATGATTTCCATACATTAATATTATCATATTGTTCAATATTTTTTTGTTTGTAATCAGCCACTATAAAGTGAATATCCAAATCTTCATAGCTTGCAAATTTTTTTGCAAGCAAACTAAGCTGAACTTCTGAGCCGCCAAATGTTGACTTAACATTATTATTAAATAAAGGATAAGCTTTTGGTGATATAAAACAGATTCTCAT
>CAZOSY010000118.1:0-8130 GCA_964582565.1 uncultured Bacteroidales bacterium
CTTAAAATTTTAGGTATAATTTTTTATTTATATAAATTTGCTGACAAAAAAATATATAAACAGCATGTCATGCATAAAATTACAAAACACCCTATTTTAGATATTCCTTCTGTAAAAAAAGAAGATAAAGTTACCTTTTTATATAATGGAAAGAAGATAAGAGGAGAAAAAGGCAAGACAATAGCCGCTGCTTTACATCAGGCAGGATACCCTATCCATAGCCACAGCTTAAAAAACAGGGAAAGAGGCCTTGAATGTGGTATTGGCAAATGCGGTGCTTGTGAAATGCTGGTTGATGGAGAAATCAAAAGAATTTGTATTACCAGTGTTGATAATGTAAAAGAAGTAAAAGAAATTCCTCATGATTATAAACCCTGTGTCAGTAAATACATTAAAAAAAATCCGGTAAAAGTATATAAAACCACTGTTGCCATTATCGGAGCAGGTCCATCCGGATTATCCTGCAGAGAAGAACTAAATAAACATAGTATTGAAAATATTGTAATTGACAATAACAGTAAAATCGGCGGACAATTTAATATGCAAACACATCAGTTTTTCTTTTTTGAAAAAGAAAAAAGATTCGGCGGCATGAGAGGCTTTGATATTGCAAAAATTCTGGCAGGAAACAACCTTGACGGAATATTTTTAAACTCCAGTGTATGGGATATTTTAGAAGATAACCGCATTGCTGTTAAAAATATTAAAACACAGGAAATATATTATGTAGAGTCAGATTACTTAGTAATAGCAACAGGTGCAATACCTTTTATGCCTGCTTTTGAAAATGATGACCTGCCGGGAGTATATACTGCAGCTGTTATACAAAAAATGATGAATATTGAATTTACTTTACTTGGGAAAAATATTTTAACTGTTGGCGCAGGTAATATTGGATATCTCACATCTTATCAATTAATGCAGGCAGGAGCAAATGTAAAAGCAATAATTGAGGCAATGCCTTATGAAGGAGGATTTCCTGTTCAGGCAAACAGAATAAGACGATTAGCCATACCTGTCCTTTTATCTAAAACGCTTATAAAAGCTATACCTAATAAAGACCACACAGCAGTAACAGGAGCCGTCATCGCTGATTGTAAAAATTTTAAACCAATTCCGGGAACGGAAAAAATTATTGACGGAATAGATGCTATTAATATTTGTACAGGATTAATACCTGATGATTCTCTTTTTATTAAAGGAAAAGAAATATTCGGAAGAAAATGCTTTGGTGCCGGAGATGCAATAAGAATAGGCGAAGGAACAAGTGCTGTATTAAGAGGCAGACAAGTAGCTTATGAAATATTTCAGGAAATGGAAAAATATTTTAATTATGAAAATTTTCTTTCCCTGTCAAAAGAATATATTGACTCTCAACAGGAACCTGTCAAAATCTTAAGCAAATCTTTATTGCCTTCAACAAAACGTATGGAAAAACCTTTTGCTGTTATTGACTGTGCCTATGGATTTGCTTGTAATCCATGCGTCTTCGCTTGCCAATATGGAGCAATAACAAAGCCCTCACCAAATAGTGTTCCTGTAATTGATTATGCTAAATGTATTGGTTGTATGCAATGCGTAACACAATGTCCCGGATTAGCAATATTTGGCTTTAATTTAAAAAAGGACTGGCTGTTCTGTCCTGTTGAATATGAAGTAAAAGAAAACCTGGATTGCTTTATTGTTGATAATAATGGAGAAAAATTAGGTAAAGGCATTGTTGAAAAAATTCAAAAAAAAGATAATAAGACCAATCTTGTCCGTGTGAAATCTTTAGATATTCATGGCAAAGATTTATTAAAAGCAAGAGGTTTTTTATTAAAAGAAAAATATCCTGAGCCACTAGATTTTAAGCCGGTTAAAAAAATACCTTCAGAAGAATATATATGCCATTGCGAAGATGTTACACTAAACGAAATATTAAAAGTTATAGGAGACAGAAAATTTATTTCTATTGATGAAATTAAACATAACACTCGCCTGGGAATGGGACATTGCCGCGGGACAAGATGCTTTAAACGATTAAAACAAACATTGGGAGGTGCCGGTATTGTCGTTACAGACCAAGTTACTCCAAGAGGACCAATGTCTAACCAAATAGGAATGGGCGAACTTTATCCTAGTAACCTGCATGAAAAATTTATAGCCACAAAAAAACAAAAACCACCAAAAATTATAAAAGTCCAGTCATTAGTTGCTGGTGGTGGAATAGGCGGAAGTTCTGTATTTAGATATTTGGCAGAAGAAGGTATGAGTCCTGTATTAATTAATTATGGACGCGGGTCTTCATGGAGAAATATTGCAGGAGCACGCCCGGCTTTTAGCATCCCTGAACTCGCTGATATATCTATACATAATTATGAAATATTTGAAAATTTACAAAAAATAAGCAATATCAATTTAGGAAAAATTGATTATATAACTTTCGCTCACGACAAAAAAACTTATGATGACCTTGAAAAATCAAAACAATGGTCTGATGCTTATATGATAGAACCAAAAGATTTTCAAAAAAATATATCACCGGATTTTAATCCAAATTTAAAAACTTATATATCTGCTCTTATCACAAAAAATTGCTGGCAGGCAACACCAGGCATGGTCGTTGATTTAATCAGAAATATAGGGAAAAAAAATAATGGGAAAATATTAGAGGATTGCAAACTGATTGACCTTGAAAAAACTGATAATATTTACAAAATATTAGTCCAAAATCACGAAAAAGAATATATTGAATACCATACAGAAATATTTGTTAATGCCTTGGGCTTTGAAGCTAATAAATTTTGTAAAAAAACAGGACTAAACCTTGGCATATATCCTGTAAAACATCAGGCATTTATTACTCAAAGATTACCTTTTTTAGGACAAAACAATAGAGCTTTGGATATGCTTATTGACAGAAGAATTTATAAAGGATTCTCAGCTGTATATGGACAACAATTACAGGAGACAGGACAAATAATAGGATGTGCTTCCCCTGCCACTGACCCATTACAAGCAGATAAAAACATTAAAATAAATGACAAGGATTTTCTTGAAATAGTATCTGAAACATTTATAAACTGGATACCAAAACTATCTTCTGTCGCTTTTCAGGCAATTTGGGCAGGATATTATGTAGAGCCTAAAATGATTATTGACCCGGAACAAGGACTGTTTATTGGCTTAAAAGGACAGGGCTTTATGCTTGGTCAATATCTTGCCAAACTTTATGTTGATAAACTGACAGGCAAAAAAGTTCCTGATTATATGGACAATCTTAAAATAACAGGAAAAGGATTAGAAGAAAAATCTTTTGCATAATACTTATTCTGCTTGAAATAATGTAAAGAATTAATCTGTTAATGTTTATTTTTTTTAATTTATTTTTGCAATTTAGTTTAAATAAATTATTACTTTCGCATTCTTCTAAATCAATTTTTATTTTGAATAATAATTTTAAACAATTTTTAATCCCTTTTAAAAATCTTGGCATAGGCGTTTATACTTATGAGTTTATCATTAGAAATTGGTTCTTTGAAAAGTTTGATTATTCTGAGATAAAAAAAGGAAGAGTTAAAATTAAATTATTGCTTGAAAAACAAACTAAAATGCTTTTCCTTAATTTTTCAATTAATGGATTTGTAAATGTTAGGTGTGATAGATGTTTGGAATATTTTGACTATCCAATAAAAGGAGAAAATGAATTAATTGTTAAATTTGGAAAAAAAACTTCTGAAGAAACAGATGAGATATTAATACTTTCTGAATATGAACATCAAATTGATATAAGTCAATATATATACGAATTTATTTGTTTGTTACTTCCAATGAAACATATACACCCTGTTGATGAAAACGGAATAAGTATGTGTAATAAAAATATGATAAAAAAATTTGAAGAGTTAAAAAACAATAAAAAAAATGACCACAGATGGGATGCTTTAAAAAAAATAAAAAAACAGATAAAACATCCATGACCAAAGACAAAAAACAAAAGTAAAAAGTAAAAACAAAAGATAAAAGTATAAAGAATAAAATTAGAACTTGAAACTCGTAACTTTGAACTCATTAACTAATTGATAATAAGATAATTACAAAAATATAAATGCCGTAGGATGCCTATCCAACGGTATAAACACATAAAAATTAAAAACATATAAAAATGGCTCATCCAAAACGTAAAATTTCAAAACAAAGAAGGGATAAAAGAAGAACTCATTACAAAATTGAGGCACCAACTATTACAGTTTGTCCAAATTGTGGCGAACCTATATTATATCACAGAGTTTGTAAAGAATGTGGATATTATAAAGGGAAATTAGCTATTGAAAAAGAAAAAACTGCTTAGTCAATAATAAAAATCTATATTAGATAAATTAAAAATGAAGATAGGTTTAGATGTTATGGGTGGCGATAAAGCCCCAAAATCAACTATTGAAGGTGCTATATTAGCTCAACAAGGATTATCTCCTTCTGATAAAATTGTATTAATAGGTAATCAGGATATTATTATCTCTTACTTAAACAAAGCAAATATTAATCCATCTATATTTGAAATTGTTAATGCTCCTGAAAAAATTGAAATGGGAGAACAACCTGTAAAAGCATACAGTAAAAAACAAAATTCCAGTATTGTTATTGGCTTCAGATTGCTTAGAGATAAAAAAATTGATGCTTTTGCCAGTGCAGGAAATACAGGAGCAATGCTCATCGGACCAATATATAACATTAATGTTATTAAAGGAATTATCAGACCTTGTACCGCAGGGTTATTACCTAAAGAAAATGGAGGTAATAGTATTATCCTTGATGTAGGTACAAATCCTGACTGCAAGCCCGATGTTTTATACCAATTTGGAATATTAGGTTCTTTATATGCAAAATATGTATATAATATCAAAAATCCAAAAGTAGGACTACTTAATATAGGAGAAGAATCTGAAAAAGGTAACTTACTAAGCCAGTCATCTTTTAAACTGATGAAAAAATCTAAGGATTTTAATTTTGTTGGAAATGTTGAAGGAAGAGACCTTTTCAAAGATAAACTTGATGTTATTGTATGTGACGGATTTGTAGGTAATATTGTCATAAAACAGACAGAAGCAATATATCATATTATGGATAAAAGAGGACTTGTTGATAACTACTTTAAAAGATTTAATTATGAAAATTATGGAGGCACACCTATTCTTGGAATTGAATCAACAGTAGTTGTAGGTCATGGAATATCTAGTGCCGAAGCTATCAAAAATATGATATTATTATCTAAAAATATATATAAAGCAAAACTATCTGATAAAATTAAAAATATTTTAAGTATAAATATGTTTTAAATAAAAATGTTACTATTCAGGTATCCCAATAGGTCTAAATTAACATTTTGGACAATCTGAAACTTGTGCTGAATCCATGTCATCCTGAACTTGTTTCAGGATTGTTTCAGTATAGTTACGATAAATCTGAATATTTACAATAAAAAATATTAATAATTATAAATATATGGAAAAAATAAAAGTTGCTATAACCGGTGTCGGAGGATTTGTCCCTGACTATATACTCACTAATGAAGAAATATCAAAAATGGTTGATACTTCAGACCAATGGATAATGGAAAGAATCGGAATAAAAGAAAGACATATCTTAAAAGGTGAAGATAAAGGAACTTCTTATATGGGAGCTAAAGCTGTTAACGAATTACTTGCAAAGACAAAGACCTCTCCTGACGAAGTAGATATGCTTATCTGTGGTATTGTTACCCCTGATATGCAATTTCCGGCAACAGCCAATATTATTAGCGATAAAACAGGTATTAAGAATGCTTTTGGATTTGATATGAACGCAGGTTGTTCAAGTTTCCTTTATGCGCTGGTAACTGCATCAAAATTTATAGAATCCGGAACACATAAAAAAGTTATTGTTGTCGGAGCAGATAAAATGTCATCAATAACTGACTATACAGATAGAGCAACCTGTCCTATCTTTGGCGATGGAGCAGGCGCTGTCCTCCTTGAACCAACTACAGAAGATTGTTATATAGAAGATTCTATACTTCAGGTAGATGGCTCAGGAAGAAAATATCTCCATCAGGTAGCAGGAGGCTCTGCAAAACCTGCCTCCCACGAAACTATCAACGCAAGAGAACATTTTATATATCAGGAAGGACAACCTGTGTTTAAAGCTGCTGTTAAAGATATGGCTGATGTATCTGTCAAAATGATGGAAAAACATAATATATCTCCTGATAATCTAACATGGTTTGTCCCTCATCAAGCCAATCTGAGAATTATTAAAGCTACTGCCAGAAGAATGGGCATCAGAGAAGAGAAGGTAATGATTAATATTCAACGATATGGAAATACAACCTCTGCTACTTTGCCTTTATGCTTATGGGAATGGGAAAAGAAATTAAAAAAAGGAGATAAAATTATATTATCAACTTTCGGTGCCGGATTTACATGGGGCTCGGTATATTTAAAATGGGCATATAATGGTAATTAGAGTTTGTTCATAAAGTAAATATTTTTTTGATTTAAGAATAAATATTGCTCACAATATTATTTGTTTTCAATGGTGTTACCCAAAGGATATCCCTTCGCTCATGAGATCACTTCGTTCTTTAATAATATGCTTAGGGTTTGTGAAAAAACAACCTGTTCACAAGCCATCAGTCGGTGGCTTTTTCTAACGGTGGGTAAACATTTTCTATTTAACATTTACAATCATCAATTTGACATTTTGACGGTGAACGGGTTACGTTAATATTTTCAATAGAAAACTCACTACCCACTCAAATTAAGAAAGAACCATAATATTATCCCATCATCAAATTACATCCTCTTATATCACTATAATCAAATCTTCCAAGAACTTCAAAAGATTCATCTTTATAAAGTTTACCTAAATCCTGAGTAGCAATAAAAGAACAGGAATTAAAATTAGCAAGGTCAATTATGTTTATGCCTCCTGTTTTTCCTTTGTCAATTATGGTAAAAGGGTCGTTTATATCACGTATTAAAATTTTCATCCATGGAGGACATTTGAATATCCCGTTTTTTACAGAATATGCCTGTGACAAAAGTTCTGTCATACCATATTCAGAATGAATATATTGGGCACCAAAATTTTTACTTAACAGATAATGTAATTCCTGCCTTGTCAGTTCTTTTCTTTTGCCTTTCATTCCTCCTGTTTCCATTACAATCATATTTGGAACAGAAATATTACTGTATTGTTCGGCAATATCAAGCAAAGCAAAGCTAGTTCCAATGAGTAATATCTTTTGCTTTCCCAGACAGCATATTTTTTTTAAATCACAAATTAAATCTTTGTAATTATCAGAATAAAATTTACTTTCTCTGTTATTGCTTTGTTTTATCAAACTTTTTACCATATATATTAACGATGAACCTTTTTTTTCTAAATAAGAAGGCAATAATGCTATAATACAATAGTCATTGATGTTTCCATAAAAATATTCAAATCCTTTTTTAAAACTTTTTTCATATATACTTATGTCTGATATATAGTGCTTGCTTTTATTAAAAGATGTTGTTCCACTACTTATAAAAACAGCATCTATATTTTTTTGCCTGCCTGTAATAATTTTATGTGTTTTAAAAAATCCTATTGGCAAAAAAGGTATTTGTTCAAAATATTTAACTTTTTTAAAATCAATTGATAAATAATTTACATATTTTTGATAAAAATTATTATATTTATATTGATAATTAAATATTTCAATGGCTGTTTTATTGAAATCATTAAAAGAACTGATATTAAATATTTTTTTCTGAAACATATAATTGTTGTTCATATATACTATAATTATTGAAATGCCTACTAATACTTAAAATTGCTAAATTATTAAATTGTTAAAATGTGAACCCACTCCGAAAAGCAGATATTTGCCTATTTGTTATTCTGAACTTGTTTCAGAATCTATTGATATTGTTGAAATTAGAGATTCCGAACTAACCCTGAAACGAGTTCAGGATGACGTTATTCGGAATGACATAATTTTGTCTTTTCGGAGTGGGCTTAATTGTTAAATTGTTCTATTATTTTTCCTACTGTAATTTACTCTAATGTTATTTAGGGGAGTTCTAATAATTGGTTTTGTATATGAAAGTGAGCGAAAAATATCAG
>CAZOSY010000119.1:0-8058 GCA_964582565.1 uncultured Bacteroidales bacterium
TTATACCATATACCCTTATACCTAAATAATAATAAAAATTTTAATACCTTTACCCCGTTGGATCAGGCGTCTCGGTCAGGCGCCCGACTGATGCCTGACGGGGTGAATAATTACCTTTTATTTGATATAAATTTATTAAAAATATAACTATGAAAAAAACAATCTTATTAATTAGTATTTTGGTTTTTACATTTGTTTATGCCAATGCACAACAGCAATCCAAAAAAACAGATGAAAATATAAATGCACCTGAAATAAAATTTGAAACAACAGTGCATGACTATGGAACAATTCCTCTTAACGGAGACGGAAACTGTGAATTCAAATTTACTAATACAGGCAAAGAGCCGTTAATACTTTCAAATGTACGTTCTTCATGCGGATGCACAGTGCCTAAATGGCCAAAAGACCCTATATTGCCAGGTAAAAGCAATTCTATAATAGTAAAATATAATACACACCGCGCAGGAATTATAAACAGACAAGTAACTGTTAACTCTAATGCCAAAATCCATACAATAGTATTATACATCAAAGGTAAAGTCGCTAATAAAGCATCAGAATAATTACTAAACCAACTTGGCAATGAATTATGAACTTTGAAACTTGAAACTGGAACTTGAAACTCTAAACTCTAAACTCTAAACTAAATATTATGCCTAAAATATCAATTAAAGGAAACTTAATACCTGAATCTCCTATACGTAAATTAGTGCCTTATGCTGAACAAGCAAAAAAAAGAGGAAGAAAAGTATATCATCTGAACATAGGACAGCCGGATATTGAAACACCTAAAAATGTCCTTGACAAAATACAAAACTCCAATCTTAAAGTTATAGCTTACAGCCATTCTGCCGGCAATATCTCTTACAGAAAAAAATTAGTGGAATATTACAAAAGATTTAACATTGATTTTACGCCGGATGAGATTATAGTAACAGCAGGCGGGTCAGAAGCTATTATATTTGCTATGTCAGTATGTATGAACCCCGAAGACGAAATTATAACACCCGAACCTTTCTACGCAAACTATAACGGATTTGCTGTAAATGTTGGTGTTAAAATAAAACCTGTTACTTCTTCAATAGAAAATGGATTTGCGCTCCCTGATATCTCTGAATTTGAGAAAATGATAACTCCAAAAACAAAAGCCATAATGATTTGCAATCCCAACAATCCTACCGGCTACCTATACTCTGAAAAAGAACTGGAAGACCTAAAAAATATTGTAAAAAAACATGACTTGTTCCTGTTCTCTGATGAAGTTTACAGAGAATTTTGTTATGACGGCAAAAAACATTTTTCTGTTATGTATCTAAAAGGTATTGAAGACAATGTAGTGCTACTTGATTCTATATCAAAACGATATAGTGCCTGTGGTGCAAGAATTGGCTTATTGGCTTCAAAAAACAAAGAAGTTATGAAAGCTGCTATGAAATTTGCACAGGCACGATTATGTACACCATCTTACGGACAGATAATAGGCGAGGAAGCTATCAATACTCCGGAGTCATACTTTAAAGAGGTCTTGAATGAATACGTTATTCGCAGAGACACTGTTGTAGATGCTCTTAACAAGATGAAAGGAGTATATAGTCCAAAACCAAAAGGAGCTTTTTATACAATAGCCAAACTGCCTGTTGACAATTCTGATAAATTTTGTAAATGGCTTCTTGAGGACTTTGAATATAATAACGAGACAGTTATGCTTGCTCCTGCCACAGGTTTCTATTCAACAAAAGGATTAGGAACCAATGAAGTTAGAATTGGATATGTATTAAATGTTCATGACCTAAAGAAAGCTATGAAATGCCTTGAACAAGCTTTGAAAATTTATCCTGGGAAAACTATTTAAACTTATAAACTTAAACAATTGGATATGGTTTAAAAAGAGTTAAAACACTTTATTATGTAAGTTTTATTACATATCCATCTTAAAAGGTAAGATATCTAAACTGTTCAAAATCAATCAATTATCCTGACCTTTAGGTCGGGAATTAAAAATTTAAGGACTTATATATAATGACTTTTGTCCTTTTTAGATTAAACTCATTATTAATTTAATCATTTTTAAAATAATAAAAAATATGAAAAAAATAAATTTTATCATTCTGTTAGTATTAATCAACACTTATGTATTTGCATTAAATCCTTCAAAAGAATATCCTGTTCGACCGGATGAATATGGAATGGATTATAAAGAAGTTACTATAAATACCGAAGATAGTTTGCAGTTAAAAGCATGGTTTTTTAAGTCGCCAAACACTTCTTATAAAATTATGATACTTAGTGATGATGGCAATGGAAATATGGCTGACCTTATAGAAATTGCAAGCTATTTCTTAACCCTGAATTATAATGTGCTGACTTATGATTATAGAGGTTATGGTGAAAGCAGTGATTTTAAAATAAATAAAAACTTTTATATCTATTCTCAATTTGAAAAAGATATTAGTGCTGCTATAAATTATGTAAAAAAAGACCATCCGGACATGCCACAAATTAGTTTGTATGGAACAGGCATAGGAGCGGCTTTATCTATCTGTGCAGGAATAAACAAAAAAATAGAAAAAATTATAGCTGACTCACCTTATATCACGCTTATAGAAATACAAAAAAAATTAAAAGAAAAAAAATTCCTTGATGTCAGAATGCCTATAGGATATAACAAAATTAAATTAGAACCTAAACATGCTCTTGAATCAAATAATATTTCTGCTTATCTTAAAGGAATTATGCTCATTGCAGGTCAGGATGATGAAATATATACACCGAAAGATATGAAAACTCTTGGCAAAATGGTAAAAAATATACCTGTTAAAATATATATTGCTAAAAAATCAACAATAAAAAATACTTTCCTTAGTGATAAAGAAAAATATTTTGCAGAAATCAAGGACTTTTTAAAAGAAGAAGAAAAAGACAAATAATATAAAAATTTACTTGATTGAAAAAATAAAAATCTGTGCTAATCTGTGCAATCTGTGGCAAAAAAAATAACTCTTAACAAAACAAAATTGTTACGTACATTATTTATTATATTAATATTATATATAACATCTTTTAATGTTAATGCCCAACTCAAAACGCAACAAATAAAAACAGATACCGCTACTGACTTTAATAAAAGACGACTAAAATATGTTATCTTAACTGAAAGCATATTATATTCTTCTTCTATTGTTGTTCTTAACAATATGTGGTATAAAAATTATCCGCGTTCCTGTTTCCACTTTTTTAATGATAATGATGAGTGGTTGCAAATGGATAAAACAGGACATGCTGCAACAGGATATTATCTAGGCAAAATTGGTTATGAACTTTTAAAATATTCAGGTGTTAATGAAAATAAGTCAGTTTGGTATGGCGGCACTCTTGGCTTTGTTTACCTTACAAGTATTGAAATATTAGATGGTTTTTCTGAACAATGGGGCGCTTCTGTCGGTGACTTGGCTGCAAACACACTCGGCTCTGCTGTTTTTATTGGACAACAACTTTTATTTAATGAACAAAAAATCTTAATAAAATATTCATTTCATCAAACCGATTATGCAAAACAACGACCCGAACTGCTTGGATATAAATTACATGAAAACGTTATAAAAGATTATAACGGACATACATACTGGCTCTCTGCCAACATACATTCTTTTCTAAAAAAAAAATCAAAATTTCCTTCTTGGCTTAACATTGCATTTGGCTATGGAGCAGATGGAATGATTACAGGAAAACCTGATACAGAAAATAATTTTATTCCTCCATTACCTAAGATTGACAGATACCGACAATATTATTTGTCTCTTGATATAGACCTTACACGTATTAAAACAAATTCAAAAATATTAAAAGCATTATTATTATCTGTAGGATTTATAAAAATTCCTGCTCCGGCAATTGAATATAACACAAAAAACGGAATAAAATTTCATTGTCTTTATTTCTAAACTATGGTGTTTTTTGTTGTAGCAATTAAAAAATTGCAGACAGGTATTAGTAATCTCTAATATTTTAAAATTTCAATAATTCCTTATCATCTAATTCAAGAACAGGATAATTGAACAAGTTTTTATATTGCTGTTTATGAAATGTATGGATTGGAATAATATGTTTTGGCTGTAAAGCATCTGTAAATTCCTGTAAAGTTGACAGATAAGCATGACCACTTGTATGACAATCAATAATCTTAATATTCCTGCTTTGCATATAATCTAAAAATTTCATGATGTTGGGTTTGCTTTTATAACCGGACCATAAAGAATATATCAGAACTCCTTCACTGAAGTTTTGAATCTTATCTATATCCTTTTGCATTGAAGGACGGACAAGTATTACATATTTATCCGGATTTTTAGAGATAATTTTTTTGTTAATATAGAACGGCTTAAATTTCTTTGCATAACTCTTCTTGTTTCTGTCAAAAAGCATTTTGGTAGTTCTGTAAGGAAACATTACGTTAATGTTGATAAAACCATTTAAAGGGTCAGGTAAATTGGCAAACTGTGATAAAGTATGCAGAACATTTGCTGAATAAATGTCTAAAACAAGAATATGGTTCGTTTTAATACATGCCTTAAAAACAGAAACCAACCTGTCAATATTCTGACTTGAAGTAAAAACAAATTTTGGTCCGGTTTCTTTTGAAAAAATTGATGTCAATTCTTTTTGTATGTCCTCTTCTGTAATAATTTTATCATTTTTTTTGCCAATTTGAGAGCCCTCCATTAAAAGATAATCTATATTTTGGGGAGCATGACCAAGAAACCACTTATAAGCTTCTGATTTTCTGCCATGTCCCCTGAAATCACCTGAATAAAAAATTCTCTTGTTTTCAGATTCTATTAAAAAAGCATGTGAGTCAAAGGCAGAATGATCAACCCGGTATGGAGTAATCATAAAATCTCCGATACTAAATTTTTTTTGCGATGAGAAGTAATTGGGCTTTGATATATTCAACTTGCGCCGGTGAAATATGTTATTTAATTTTAGAATCTCCTGGGTCGTTTATGAGTATAAAAACTTTTGCCAGTTTCTGAGTTAAATGTTTCATATTGCAACTTTTTTTGAGAGGAGAGAGCAAATTTAAACTTTATCCATCAGGACAAAAAGGGAAAGATTTTTTCTTTCTCTTTTGTCTTGAAAAATTTTATTTTATTCTCCCCTGAAAAAGTTGTATTAATTACTTGAATTTAGTTTTCTTTAAGTGAATAATAGAGAATTATTACTAACATCCTTCCCAAGAAACATAAAATGTTCTATCAGCGTATGTAACATGTATATCAGCACATCCATTTTTTTTAACAAAATCAGCTATTTTTTTTACACATTTTATAGATGATCCAGTACCTGTAATTGTGCATACTTTTGCTTTTACATTTTGGTTACTATTGTCTTTATACAAAAAAAACATGCCTTGCCAATAGAGAGGTTGGTCTTCTTTTATGGTAAAAGTAGCTATATATTTGTCGACTTCTCCGTTAATTGCCATTCCTTTTAATGCCCCGATAGAGGCGTTAATGTAATCGGCAATATTCTTTTCGGCAATAGTAAGGATTGCGTATTCTTTTTGTGAGACAAATCCTGCTTTGCTAAATTCGTTGTGCCCCGGGTGTTGGCAAGAAAAAGAAAAAAAGATAATTCCAATTAGGAATAAAGTTTTAAACATATTTTTTGTTTTCATTTTTTATTAAATTTTTAGGTAGATTCTAAAAGTTCATTTTTTTTAATTTTGATTTAAAAAAATTGCAGAACCTGCCTGTCTGCCGTGCCAACGGCACAGGTAGATTAATTAATTTTCTTTAATCAGTGCAAATATACAATAAGTTTTTGATTATTGCATTTAAAGAGCATTTTTTTTACTTTTATTTTTTATTTTGCAAGCACTGTTTGTTTTCCAGTAGTCCTCTATTTATTTAAAGTTCATGTTTATATAAATCAAAATCAATAGAAAAGAAACTTATGCCTAAAGCTAAAGATAATGCTTTCAGTTTAGGAAGTTGTCCTGATTCCATTTCTTCAAGTTCATCACATGCAATATAATTTTGAGCAACTAAAACAGAAGGAACAATTTTAATTTCTGCCGGGTCAATACTATTGTAAACCTGATTAAGAATAAACTTGTAATTATTAAAACAATCATTTATCAACTTTATTTTATCTACAATTTTGTAATATACATAACTTTCTAATATTGCTTTAAGTAAAGTTTTTTTATCTGAAAGCAAATACAAATGTATCTGCTTCGGTCCTTGATATAGGAATTTTGATTTTTTCTTCTTTTAAACCCTCTAAATGAAACTGTATGGCTTCAATAATATGTTTCTCAACCATATTTTTTGTTTTTCCTGTTGCAATACAACCGGGCAAATCAGGAACATAGGCACTATAACCTGTTTCTGTTTTTTCAAATACAACTAAATATTTTACCATATTAATCTTTTTTTTTAAGCTGTGCTTGTTTTAAAATACTATTCAGTGTACCTTTTGCAATATCGTCAGACATTTTATGTACAGATATTGTAATCAATCCACTTTTTTCCTTATGTTTATATTGTCTGTGGCTTCCTTTTTGTCGGGCTAAGTACCAGCCATCATTTTCAATTATTTTAATAATTTCACTTACTTTCATTCCTAATCTTAATTAAGCATATCTCTATATTCTGTTCTTTTTATTCATACTATCAAAATTACTCATTTCCTTTTCAATTATTAAAGGTGGGTTCTAAAAATTAGCTTCGCTGATATCGCCTTCGGCTAAGTTCATCCCGTTGGATCAGGCAGTTCGGTCAGTCGCCCAACTGATGCCTGACGGGATTCATTTTTTTTACCCTGTTAAATATGCTCCGCATTTAACTGGTTAAATTTTTGACTTAAAAAAATTGCAGAACCTGCCTGTCTGCCGTGCCAACGGCACAGGTAGATTAATTAATTTTCTTTAATCAGTGCAAATATACAATAAGTTTTTGATTATTGCATTTAAAGAGCATTTTTTTTACTTTTATTTTTTATTTTGCAAGCACTGTTTGTTTTCCAGTAGTCCTCTATTTATTTAAAGTTCATGTTTATATAAATCAAAATCAATAGAAAAGAAACTTATGCCTAAAGCTAAAGATAATGCTTTCAGTTTAGGAAGTTGTCCTGATTCCATTTCTTCAAGTTCATCACATGCAATATAATTTTGAGCAACTAAAACAGAAGGAACAATTTTAATTTCTGCCGGGTCAATACTATTGTAAACCTGATTAAGAATAAACTTGTAATTATTAAAACAATCATTTATCAACTTTATTTTATCTACAATTTTGTAATATACATAACTTTCTAATATTGCTTTAAGTAAAGTTTTTTTATCTGAAAGCAAATACAAATGTATCTGTGAGTATCCCGACTGATGCAAAAATCTGTGCTAAACTATTTTCAGTATAAAAAAATATAAATTATATTAAAAAAACTATTTTTTTTTAAGTTATGAACAGTCAAAATAAATAGGTTATTTTTTCACAAGCCCTTAAAATTTATAAGAAAAACCAACACCAAGGACCTCTTTAAACTGTGTCCTGGGAACAAACCTGTCGGTTATTCCGTCATTATTAGTGTCAACAGCTATATCAATATCATCGTCGTATAGCAAATGTGTTGACAAAGTAGTAGATATATATTTGTTAACTTTCATGGATATTAAGACCTCCCAGCTTGCATCAATATTTTGAGGGTTTTCGAGATAGTCGGAAAACAATCATTATGGCAACATATACACAGATATTATATCAAATCGTTTATTCAACCCTTAGGCTTGTTTGGTAGATTATTATTAACTTACTCCGCATTTACTCACAAAATTGTTTGTTTTTAAGGTGTTCGTGAGAACGCTTCGCTTATTTCATACGGAGTTATTCATATTTTTTCCCTTTAGAAAAAATATTTTTAATACAATTTTATTACACTTTGTTTTATTGTATCGGGCAGATAAAATATATTTCTTAAAATTTAGTTATATATTTACTTCTTGAATAATAGTAACTCGTATGCTTGTCAGAAATATTTAGACCGTTGATATATCCG
>CAZOSY010000120.1:0-8028 GCA_964582565.1 uncultured Bacteroidales bacterium
TAAGCAATACATTTCATTTACTAACTGGTCATCACAATGTTCGTCTTTCAGTTTATTAAAACATACGTCAAAATATGGGCAAACCGCTCTCACTTCGCTAAACGCTTCGTTATCGCTAACATCGACTATGTCCAATATTATATCCCTTTTCTTGAGTTTTTCAAGTTCTCTTTTTATTATTTTTATT
The DNA here is from genome assembly GCA_964582565.1 of uncultured Bacteroidales bacterium. Lineage (GTDB taxonomy): Bacteria > Bacteroidota > Bacteroidia > Bacteroidales > CAZZDX01 > CAZZDX01. The sequence continues at coordinate 188 of CAZOSY010000120.1, forward strand.
TCTTTCATTTAATAGTTATTAATAATTATTTTTTACCTTACCGGGAGCAACAATATCAACTTTTAATATCTCACCACACAATTTCTTTTGTTCTTGTTTAAAAATTTCACTATCTGAAATATCAATATTTATAGTATTTAATCCAAATGGATTATGTGCTGATCCTCCGATCTCAATTCCTTTTAATCCATCGAGATATTTATGTGCTATTTGTGATTCTTTAAATTTCATAATTTATAATAATTTCCCATTATACAATTTGGATAAAGTGGCGATTGCTCAACATAACATTTTTTACCTAATCCCAATGCAATTGACAAAGGAAGGCTTTGATTTCCCATAAATATTTCAAATTTATTTATTAATTTCATTAAGTCAAGTGCATTATTAACATAAAATAAACATATTTTTGAATTACATCGTTTTTCAAAACATATTCTTTCCTGTTCGGTTCCAATAAAACAAAAATTATGTTTTTTTAATATTGCTGAATAATCAACATTATCATCGTGATGGTTACTGCTATTGGCAACTATTATGTATTTATCAATGATTTGTTTTTGTTCGCAATTTAACCATTTTTTATATGGAATAGGTTCTAATCCTTGACCAATAAAATGATTATCAACAATATTAACTTTATCATATTGGATTAAATGAGTTGTATCCATGTAATCATCAAGATCATAATCATAATCTTCACCTTCATAAATTTTCACATCCCGGATGTAAGGCTGTATTTTTATTAATGGCATTAACCACTTGAATCGTTTTTTCCAAATTTCTTCTTCTCCGAGAAAATGTTCAGATACAGGATCAAGATATAAAATTCCACCTCCTAAACTTTTAATTAATGGAAGGCTATAAATTATATCACCCAGTTTTGGCTTATGTTTAAATCTATTCATTTCATCAATTTATTAATGATTCAATAATTTTAATCCTTAATTTATTTACTTTTTCTAAAGAAAAAACATCATTGATATATTGCCAGGCAATATCATTATTTTTTTTAACTTTTACACGGCCGTGATAAACATCTTTAAGACACTGACTATATTCAATAGGGTTATTATATTTTAATGTTCCCGGAATTTGCCATTCTGGCCAATCAGGCACAATACAAACTGATCCTGCAAATATTCCTTCTAATGCTGCAATATTAGATTTACATCTGTTAAACAAATGATCTGTCAAAGGTACCTGCATAACTTTTGGTGCAAGATTATGAATTTGCTGATGATATTTAATTACGTCATTTGCTTTTTCATAATAAATTTTTTCGTTAGTTAAATTTGCAAAAAACCAAGGATTATAACCTTTATAAAACCATTTCCAGTTTTTAAATTCGTTTGCACAACTTGATATTTTTTCACTAAATGTCATTAAATCTAATTGGTGAGTATCAGATCCCCTCCAAAGTATTACATCTTTTCTTTGTTTAATATTTCGATATTTAAACAAATCCTGATTAAATGCGTTAGGAATTACTTTTATATTTTTATTAAATATTTTAAACAAATTTTTTATTTCATTTGTGGATACTGAAATAATATCTGCCATCGCAAGAAATTCACTAATATTCTTTTTAATTTCTTTATTTGAATAAATTTCAAAAGTTTTATTATCAGTAGGAACATTTAATAAATTATCATCGTAATCTATCCACAAAGGAATCCCGAGTTCTTTAACATAATATGCCAGTTGTTTATACATGTTATTGTATGGTCGTTGCATAAATACAATATCATAATTCATTAAATCTGCCCAATCAAGTTTCATTGTTTTAAAATCCATTGATGTGATATTTAATTTTCCGTTCATTTGCTTATTCAAATTTGGAAAAACTCCGTTGGCACGATAAAAACTCGTTGAATCAATTCTGTTTTGCGATAATAATAATATATTCATGATTATTTTGTTTTTTATATATATTTTGGTTTTTTACCATTTTTTATTCGCAGATTTTTTATTTTAAAAACTCGATTTTAAAAGTCCCTATTTATAGCGGTTTCAGAGGGTCGAATTTTGTTTTTATCAAACTTTTTTGTTCAGTAACATACTTTTTGTTTTTTGAATATTTTTTAAAACTTTATTTTTCATTTTAAAAGTTTTCGCTTTTGAATTATTTTTTTAAAAGTTTTTTTCAATTTCTAAAACTTTTTACTTTTTAAATTATTTTATTTTTATTTTTAAAAAAGTGAAAGTTTATTTTTTTTGCAAAACTTTTTATTTTATTTTTTCAAAAAGCGAAAATTTTATAATCAAAATTATTTTTCAAAACTTTTCTTCAAAAGTTAAAACTTTTTTATTTGAAAATAATTTAAACTTTTTTAAAAAAAATGTAAAACTTTAAAAACAAAAATATTTTTTATAATTATTTTTCAAAACAAAAGTTTTTATATTTCATAAAAATCTTTTTTAATTTTTTCAATTTTAAAAACTTTTGTTTCTTAAAAATTTCTTTTTCACTTTTTATAAAAACTTAAAAACTTTTTTATCAGCTAAATTCTTTTGATATTTTTTAAAACTCTAATTTTAAAACCCCTATAAATAGGGCGTTACAGAGGGTTAAATTTCCAAAAAACAAGAGAAACTCAGTTTTTTAACGTTTTTTCATGACAGATTTTTTATTCTTACTTTTTTCAAAGAACGTTTAAAAGTTTATTTAATTTTAATAAAATCTTAACTTTCTATTTATATTAATTAGTTTATTGTTTTTTTCTTTTCCATCTATCCTTCCCGGTTTTAAATGCATGATGATGTTTACAAAGTGGCTGCAGATTATCCCAATCCAAAGGCTCACCAAATTCACCATTTTTATTATCATAAGCATCTGCCGGATTAATTGGCTTTATATGATCTATTGTGTGAGTAATCGAAACAATTTGAAGTCTGGCACATTCTATGCAAAGTGAATTTGGATGTGGATTATCAGTTCCAAGATGATTTGAAAACCCTGTAATAAATGCCGCACGGAGTTTACGCCATTCTTTTGAAACATAAAATGTACTTATAATTTTACGGCCTTCGTGGGCTTTTTGTGGTTCAGGCTGCCAAGGTCGGCGGCGAGATGTTGGAAAATTTGGCATACTATATTTTTGTTTTTTGATTAAATAAATCTAATTTTGATATTGCACGATAAAATTGGTTATCAAGGGCTCCGTATTTTTCTTTAAATTCCATAATAACTTGCTCTCTGGGTTTATCAAATGAAGCTTCTATCCAAGTGTTTGGACTACTACAAACTTTTATGTATCTTTTTTTCTTCATATTTCTTTATACATTAAATCAATTTTTATCTTAATTCCGTATGCATATAATATTTTTCGTTCCTCATTTTCTATAAAATTTTTTAATTCACATTTTCTAATAATCCTTTGATTTTCAATTTCAAAACTTTTATAGTTGTTATTTTGCCAAATTATTACTCTTTTTATCAATACTAATTTTTTCTGCTTCATCTATCATATCTTTGATTTCAGTTTTTTCATTGATTTTTTTCAATAAAAAATTGCGTAAAGAAATTTCTTTTGCTTTATTAATTATTCGAGTTTTATTATTTATGTTTTTTATTGGAGATCCTTTTAAAATATCTTTGAGTTTTTTATTTTCCTGATCATTTTCTTTTTCATTGATATTAATAATTGATGCAGCTTCTTTGATGGTTTCATTAAAATCATCTTTAGATAAATTAATTATTTTTAATGATGATAAATAATCGAAACTTACATTTGTTAATGAAAATCTAATTTTCTGATCAGCTTTAAATCTTTGAAAAAATTCAATAACTAAATTTTTTAATATTTTTTGTTTTTCTAAATCAGAAGGATTTTTTTCCTGTTTTAAAATTTCATTTTTTATTTTAATTGGAGGAATAATAATTTTATCTTTAGAAATATTTTTATTTTGTTTTTCAATAATTAATTTTAATGAATGGCGAAAATGTTGTTTTATTTCAGATAATGATCTAATAATATTTTCATCAGCTTTTTGTTCTAAAAGAAAAGTATCTAAATGTTTTTTTACATCTAGAGTATTAATTTTGTAAATTTTTGCAATATCGTTTATCCAGGTTTCAGAATTAAATAATTCGTCATGTAAATCATTGAAATCATAAAAAACTATTTCTGAATTATTATTTTGAATTTTTTTCGGTTCAATTTCTATTTCCTTTTCATCTTCCCTTTCATCTTCATCTTCCCTTTCATCTTTCCGAACCCTTCCGAACCCTTCCGAACCCTTCCGAACCCTTCCGAACCCTTTCGAACCCTTTCGAATCCTTTCGAATCCTTTCAAGCCCTTATCAAATATAAATTGTTTAATTTCTTCAGGTAAATTATCAATTAAATTATCAGCTCCAATTATCATGTTTTTGTTATAATTTTGGTTTTTTATGTAATTTACGAGTATAATATAATTTTGGGTATAAAGTATTTTTTTATCTTTAGAAAATCTATTAATTAATGTTAATAACATGTCCTTATCAAATCCGGTATCGAATGATATTTGTCTAAGCGAAATTTCATAAACTCCAATTAAGTTTCCAAAATTATTAGTAAGGAAATAAAGAAATAATAATTTTTCTGATTGATCTAAATTAATAATATAAGGATCATCCCAAAAATGTGTATTAACGGATCTCAATTTATTTTTTTTCATTTTTAATTATTTAATATAAAAGCCACCCATAAGATTAACGGAATTACTATCATCATTTTTTTCTTCTTCTTTTTGTTTAAATAAATAACCTTCTAAAAAGAAAGCTGCGGCATCTACTATATTAATTTCTTCATCAACTGCTTCAATAGCATAATCGGTTTTCATTGCTAATTCTTTTGCTTCATTTAAAGTCATAATTATTTAATTTTTAAATTAGTCTTTTGTTCTAATCCAATATAAACTCTTGCTTTTTCACTTCTACGAGTTTTTGAAAGTGATTTGCCTGCTTTAGCTCTATTAAGATTTTTTATAATATTTTCACGTTGAGTAATTAACTTCCAATTATTTGAATTACAATTTAGAGTATTTTCATCAATACATCTTAAATTAAATCCTTCAGGAATAGGACCGTTAATTTTTGCCCAATTAAATCGGTGTAAAAGTTCCCATTTATGATTTTCTATTTTTATATATTTGTAGGGTCTATCTTTATCGTAACGAATTGATTTTGTTCCAATAAGTTTAGTATTTGTAGGGGCATTACCTTTTTTATATTGTGTTTTTTTACCTCCAAAAAAAATACCTTTTAATCCTTTATTCCAAGGTTTAGATCCTTTTGTAAATTTTGATACATCATTATAATCATCAGCTTTATGAACGTTTAATATATTAGCTCTATTTTTTATTGATGATATTGACCTTTTAAATTTTACAGCAAGAATTCTATTATTTGTATGTGGATATAATTTAATAAAAAGTTGATTATCTTCATCACTCCATTTTCGAATAATTCCGATAGGATTTTGTAATAATAATAATTGAGGTATGAGATTAAGTTCCATCAGAAATTATTTAAGAATTAATATTCATATTTAATTGTCCTGTCCATGAATAAAGTGCAATTTTTTTACCTGATTTTATTTTAATCATTTCAGTATTTATTGCTGAATATCCATATTTGTTCCTGATATCTGAAATTCTACCTTTGTAATTCATACAGTTGAACCTATTTAAAATATCTAACCCGGTTAATTTATCTCCCGACTGTAATGATTTTTTAATTAATTCGCAATGAGATGCCATGTTTTTGAGTTATTTGTTGAAAGTTCTATTTCACGTAAAATTTTTATTGTACCTTGGATTAATATTAATCCACCTTCAGAGTGGCTTTTTTTAACATTAATTAATTTTTGTCGAATGATTCCAAGTTTTTCAGAAACTTGTGTAATTTTAAGATCATTTATTTTATTTAATAATTGATCTACACTTTGTGGTTTTGGTGGATTTTTCATATTTAGAATTTTTATTTGCGTTTTAACTTTACAAACATTTTGATGAAATATTTTATCACTTTCCATCCAATCTTCAACTTGTTTTATTGCATGAATAACTGTGGAATGATGCCGAAAATTAAAAAATATTCCTATTCTTACAAGACTCCAATTAATGTATTTATTTGTAAAATACATTGCTATAAATCTTGCCTCCTTAAACTCCCTTTTTCTACATTTCATATCAAGTTCGCCAACTGAAATATTATAAATATATGCTGATGCTTTTTTGATTGTGTGTGGATTTATTTCATTATTATTTTCTATTCCAGGAATGGAATATACCGATTTATTTGTGATGGGGGTGATTAACATTTTATTTTTTATTAGTTAATAATTATCGAGTTTCAGCATCAACAAAATCAAATGATGTTGTTTCTGTTGTGGGGTTCCAAGTTTTTATTTTTTCAAAAATACTTTTTCGAATAAAATCAGATTTATTAATATTGTTTCTTTTACAAAATTTATTAAAATTTTCCTTATCTGTTTTTGTAATCTTGAAATTTTCTTGCTCAGTTTTATTGTTATTCATTTTGTTATTATATTAATTTATATACAAAGATATATAAAATCTTTTAAATGTCAAGTGTTTTACCAATTATTTTTGATTTATTTTGCATATATTTTTTAATAAACGGATTATCAATATATTATAAACAAAAAAAAACCATCACTTTGGGTAATGGTTTTTATTTATAGGTTTAATATAGTATTATATTATTTATTTTTCTTCCCGGGAATCACATTTATTTTATCGGATATTTTTTCTGCAGTTTTTTCAACAGATCTTCCAATTATATATCCACCCATACCAATCTTTAATAATGCCCAGAAATCGTCAGGGAGGTTAGATGATGGAAGATTAAATACTTTGGCGATGAAGTACTCATAAATGACAATAAATCCAAATAAAAGCATTAAAATAGGCCGCCACGATCTTTGAAGCCAATTTCCTTTCATTTCGGTTGTGAGTATATCTTTTTGGAATTCCATCATTTTAGATGAAAACTCAGTAATAACCTTTATTAACTTTGTTTTAGCATCTTGGCGCTCCTCATCACTTGTAATAGTTTCATCAAGTATTTTTGCCACTGGTTCGAGAATCGATTTTGCTCCACCTCCTAATATTTTATCCCAAATGCTCATATTTAATAATTACTTTTTCGTTATTTTTAAGTGCTTTTAATATTTTTGGATAAATACGTTTATATGCTTTTACGCTATCACCAATAAAACCGAAATCAGTTATATTTTGCTTCGATGTATTTCCAACAAGCAAACATCCTTCAGTATCTTTTTCAGTATTTCCGCAATGAATTAATATATAATCGAATCCGGGGACATTTGTAATATGAAGCATACCCTCATGGATATCCGGGAATTTTCTTAAATATCTTTTATGGAACCCACCCTCTGTCCTGAGTTTAATTTTATAAGTTCCATTCGATATCCTTGTTTCACCTTTTATTTTATCAATTCGCTTTTCATCTTCAATAGTATAACATATAAATTTACCATCAATAAATAAAAGGCCTAAAGTATCATTTATTCCGTGTGAATATCGAATTACTTTTAATTCCATTATTGCTTTTCCTGTTGTTTTTGTATAATTTTTAATCCTGTTGCTACTGAGGCAACGGTTCCGAATATTGCAGCAGCTTCTCCGGTACCAACTGAAATTAATGCATACCATCCCATTGCAGCTGCATTTAACATTAACCAGGCAAATGCAACTCGCATAATACTTGTATTTCCTTTATTATCTTGAAAAGTTTTCATTTTTTTAAGTTTTTCTTAATTTTTTTGATTTGATAATACATATAAATAAATGACATTATACCAACGGCA
>CAZOSY010000121.1:0-7993 GCA_964582565.1 uncultured Bacteroidales bacterium
TGCCGTTATTAACAATAAAATGTTAATAAATAAATATATACTGTAAATTTTTGAATCGTATTTTTTATTTCTTTGTAGATAATTATAAGCCATTAAGAATAAAATTAAAAAAATTTTTGGAAAAACAATTATTTTTTTGTATCTTTGACATTTTATTTTTTATTCTCAAACTAAATTCTTAAATAATTTATAATGAAAAAATACAATTTTATTCTGCTATTTTTTTGTTTCCTGTTATTTATAAAATTTTCTTATGCTCAGGCACCTGTTGCTGACTTTTCAGCAGATATAACTTCTGGCTGTGATGTATTGGTAGTGCATTTTACTGATTTATCAACAAACAATCCTGACTCTTGGCAATGGGATTTTGGTAATAGCGTAACTTCAACAGAAGAAAATCCTGCTATAGTTTATTTTTCTTCAGGGTTTTATACAGTTACATTAACAGCAACTAATAGTTTTGGTAGTGATACAAAGATAAAAACAGATTATATAAAAATTTATGTATCTCCTGTAAGTAACTTCTCAGCAGATCCTTTGTTTGGATGCACTCCTTTAACTGTTAACTTTACTGATTTATCCTCTGCTGATATATTAATAACAAACAGATTATGGAACTTTGGTGACGGTGGTAGTGATATAACACAAAATCCTGTTTATATTTACAATAATTCCGGCACATTTCAGGTTTCTTTATCAATAACAGATGCACACGGCTGTTCAAACCAAAAAATAGTAAATAATTATATTAGCGTTGACCCACAGCCAACAGCATCATTTATTAGTTCTCAACATCAATCTTGCGAACCACCTCTAAATGTTGATTTTACAAGCACTTCTACGCCAGCAGCTGGGCTATCTTATTACTGGGACTTTGGCGACGGAGATACTTCTGCACAACAAAACCCTTCTCATAATTATATCTCATCAGGAATTTTTGATATTACCCTGATAGTAACCAGTCCAAATGGATGTTCTGATACTGTTGTTCAAAATAGTTATATAAATATTAATATATTTCAAGCTGATTTTAGTGCTGATATCAGTTCCGGATGTGTGCCTCTGACAGTTAACTTTACTGATATGTCCCCAGGATCAGTGGGGTGGCAATGGGATTTTGGTGATGCAAGTCCTGTTGACACTTTGCAAAATCCTTTTCATACATATTTAACTTCCGGCAATTATACTATAACATTAATTTCAAAAGATACTATGGACTGTTATGATACGGTCTCTTTTGTTAATTTTATTACAGTTTATCCTTTACCTGTTGTGGATTTTACTGTTGATGACAGTATTGGATGCAGTGCTCCTTTTACAGTAACCTTTACTGATAATACTTTTGGAGCTGCAAGCTGGCAATGGGACTTTGGGGATAGTGATACAAGCATACTTCAAAATCCGTCAAACATTTATTTAACTGTGAATAGTTTTGATGTTTCTCTTATAGTAACGGACTTTAATGGCTGCACAGATACTTTGATAAAACAAAATTTTATTAAGATAATACCTCCTATAGCTGATTTTAGCTCTGACGTTACACAAGGATGTATCCCTTTAACTATTAATTTTGCTGACTCAAGCACATCAAATAATGCTATAGTAAGCTGGGCATGGGATTTTGGCGATGCAAGTCCTGTTGATAATAATCAAAACCCCGGCCATATTTATAATAATACAGGAGTATATCCTGTTACTCTTACTATTATAGACAGTGAAGGATGTACAGATGATACTGTTAAATTTGTCAGGGCAGGAACACCGCCTGTTACTGATTTTGCAACTGATGATACACTGGTTTGTCATGGAGTTCCTATACAATTTTCCGATTCATCAACCGGCTCTGTTAATTCATGGTTTTGGTATTTTGGCGATGGCGGTATAGACACATCACAAAATCCTCTTTATACCTATTCAGACACAGGATATTTTTCTGTTACACTAATATCAGCATTTAATGGTTGTGAAGATTCTTTGACTAAAATAGATTATATTTATATTCTTCCTCCTAATCCTATGTTTGGTGCAGACCCGGAGATAAGTTGCGTATATCCTGATACAGTTATGTTTTTTAATTTATCACAAGGTGCAGATACATCTTTTATGGATTTTGGGGACGGAAGTCCTGTTGACACTATTACTCAGGATACAATATTACATATATATCAAAACCCGGGATTTTATGACGTGAAATTAATTGCTACTAATAGCAATGGATGTATAGATTCTTTGACAAAAACAAATTTTATAAAAATTTCTGATATTATACCCGGATTTTCCCAAGATAGTATTCAGGGTTGTCAATATGGCGGCATAACTTTCATTGATACTTCTTATGCTAATGATACTCTCGTAAACTGGATGTGGAACTTTGGCGACGGCATAATAATTGACGGCGATTATCCAAATCCTACACATTATTATGATAGTTCCGGGGTCTTTTCTGTTCAAATGATTGTTACTGATACACTTGGATGTAAAGATAGTTTGTTAAAGCCAAACAGTATTAGCGTTCATGCGTTACCTTCACCGGTATTTACTGCTGATACAACTTACGGTTGTGTTCCTCTTACTGTTACATTTGACCCGTCTTTAACTACTGCTGTTGCTCCTGCAAGTTTAATCATGTGGATTTGGGATTTTGGCGACACAAGCCCTGTTGATACTAATTTTACTAATGATACAATCATACATACTTATCAAATACGAGGCAATTATACTGTTAAGCTTACAGTCCTTGATACAAAAGGATGTGATAGCACTTTAACAAAAATTAATTATATTAATCCTACTTACCCTTATACTGATTTTACAAGTGATACAATTTTATGTTTTTATGATTCTGTTGCCTTTACCAATAATTCAACAGGTGGCGGCTTAACATATATATGGGATTTTGGTGATGCCAGTCCTGTTGATACATCTGTAAATCCTTTACACCTTTATATTACAGATACTAGTGTTGTATTTGATGTGTCTCTTACTGCTACTGACACAAACGGATGTGACAGTACTATTGTAAAACAAATTACTATTTCACGGCCAGTTGCAAATTTTGGTGCAGATACTGCTTTTGCTGATTGCCCGCCATTATTTACAACATTTACTGATTCTTCAACTGCTGATATAAGCAGCTGGTTATGGAATTTTGGCGACACTGCCAGTGGAGGAAGTAATACATCGGCATTTTCTGATCCGCAACATGTATTTCAAAATGCAGGTTCTTATAGTATAACTTTAATTACTACCAATATTTATGGATGTATAGACACTCTTATAAGACCTGATTATGTTTTTGTTAATGGACCCAGCGGAATATTTGATTTTTTTCCTAAAGCAGGATGTGCTCCGTTAGATGTAACATTTATTGCAAATGCACAAAATACAGAAATATATTACTGGGTATTTGGTGACGGCGGCTCTATTACTACGGGTGATACTATAAATGGCGATACTATAGTTGGTGATACTGTGGTTTATACTTATACACAAGGAGGAATTTATCTTCCTGCTTTAGTAATAGAAGATTCTACAGGATGTCAGGTGCAAATTCTTGCTCAGCAACCAATTTCTTTAATATCAGGAACAGTTGATTTTACTGTAAGTGATACTTTATCCTGTTTCCCTTCTTCTTTCCAGTTTGTCGATTTATCAAATGCTTCATCAAATATTGATTCATGGCTTTGGGATTTTGGAGACGGAGCTACAAGCACTTTACAGCATCCTTTACATCTTTACGATTCATCAGGAATCTATTATGTAACATTAACAATAACAATAGATAGCTGTGTGTATTCATTGACCAAACCAAACTTTTTAACTGTCTTTACTTTTCCTAATATTGATTTTATATTGTCAGACACAGCGGCTTGCTCTCCTCTTATTGTTGAATTTATTATTATTGATTCTACTGTAACTTCTCCTGCCAGCACTTGGGAATGGGATTTTAATGATGGAACATCTCTTGATAACGACAAAAATCCTATACATTATTTTTATAATTCCGGCATTTATAATATTGATTTGTCTGTTATTTTTCAAAATGGATGTCAGGCAAATTATATAAAGCCGATAAATCTGACTGTTTATCCAAATCCTGTAGCTAATTTTTATACTGATAAAAACAATGTTTATGTAAATGATATTATTTTATTTATTGATTCAAGTTTAGGGTCAAATGTTGTCTGGTATTGGGACTTTGGAGACAACGCAACATCTACTGAACAGAACTCATATCATAACTACCAGTATGTTGGAGATTATCAAACAATGTTAGTAGTTACAAGTTCTGACGGTTGCCTTGATACTACATATAAAATAATTAATATTATTGAGATGATTAAAATTCCAAATGCCTTTACTCCTGATGGAGACGGCATAAATGATATTTTTATGAAAAACTGGGATTTGATTATATTAAACCGATGGGGACAGACATTATATCAAGGTATGGACGGCTGGGACGGAAAATATAAAGGAGAATATGTCTCACCAGGAACATATTTTTATATCATTTCTATGGGTGATATAAAAAATAAAACGAAAAAATTGACAGGTTCAGTAACAGTGATTAGAAGATAATTATGAATTATGAGTTATTAATTATGTGCTTTGAACTTGGAACTTTAAACTTTGCTCTTGTTAAAATCTTGCTGAAAATATAAAACAGATGAGAAAAGCAGAATTAATAGTGATTTTAATCTTTATAAGTAATTTATTACTTGGGCAACCTATGCTTATTCAGAAAGCTGATACTGCCTTTAAGAGAAAAAATTATTATGATTCGGCAATATTATACCAAAAAGCTTTGGGAAAAGGAATATCTGACAGCACTATTATCCAGTATATTGATTTTAAGATAGCAGAATGTTTTGACTTTAGTAATGATTATGAAAAAGCTAAAATCTGGTATGAAAAGTCAATAGGAAATGGATACACCGATTCAGTGGCTTATTATAATTATGCTAATATGTTGTTAATAAGCGGGGAATATAATGAGGCAAAAATGTATTTTAAAAAGTATCTTAATAAAGTGCCTGATAATAAAAATGCTCAATTAAAAATTAAATCATGTGAACTTGCTTTGGAAACCCAAAAAGAAAAAAATTTATATTCAGTAAATAATGCAGAAGAAATAAATTCAGAGTATAGTGATTTTAGTGTTGCTTATGTCCAAAACAGAATAATATTTGCATCTTCAAGATTTGATAAAAATGATAAGAAATATTATTCATGGACAGGACAGAATTTTTCAGATTTTTATGAATCAAAATATAATACAGGGGCTTTAAGGTGGAAACAGCCATTAAAATCCAAAGGAGGAATAAATTCCAGATTTAACGACGGCACTTTATGTTATGACGAAAAAACAAATACTGCTTACTTTATGCAATGCAACGGATTTAAAGGCAAAAAGGCAAATTGCAATATATATTGTTCTTCGTTTGACGAAAAACAAGATGAATGGAGTGAGCCAAAAATTTTTGAATACAACAGTAATAAATTTAGCATAGGACATCCTGCTATTACATCAGATAGCAGGACAATGTATTTTGTGTCTGATATGCCAAATGGATTTGGCGGGAAAGATATCTGGATGATAAAAAAAAATAATAACCAGTGGAGTACGCCAGTAAATTTGGGAGATAAAATAAATACACAGGAAGACGAGATGTTTCCTTATATTTCAGGAGATACTTTGTTGTATTTCTCATCAGACGGACATATTGGCTTTGGTGGCTTAGACCTGTTTTATTCAAAAATTGAAAATGATTCTTTTTCAGAACCCAAAAATTTAAAACAACCGTTTAATTCAAGTTCAGATGATTTTGGAATAATATTTTTGGGACAGGACTCAGGATTGTTCTGCTCAAACAGATATGGAGGAAAAGGTGATGATGATATATATTCTTTCAACTTAATACCAATACCAATACATATAAATGCTTCAGGTATAGTAACTAACAGGGATAGTAAAGAGCCAATAGACGAAGCAATTGTAACATTAACAGGAAATGATGGCTCTATTGATTCTACATTAAGTAATTTAACAGGATATTATTTATTTGAATCTTTAAAACAGAATATTGATTATGTTGTCAGTGTTCGTAAACAAGATTATTTAGGCGATTCAAAGTCCTTTTCTACAACAGGAGTAAGAAATAACAAGAACTTTTCAAAAAAATCAGGATATGACCTTGATTTACAATTAAATTTAAACTTTGCATTGATTAAAATTGTTAAAGAAGAAATTAAAATACATAATATTTATTATGACTATGGCAAATGGGATTTGAGAGATACTTCAAAAATTGAATTAGATAAACTTGTTAATATCTTAAATGAAAATCCTAAAATTAAAATTTTAATTAATTCTCATACTGACGAACGTTCCGGTGATGAGTTTAATTTGGAATTATCTAAAAACAGAGCACAGTCAGTAGTAAATTATTTAATCAAAAAAAATATTGAACCAAACAGATTAGCATCTAAAGGATGTGGAGAATCAAAACTTTTAATAGCAGATGCCAAAACAGAAGAAGAGCATCAGTTAAACAGAAGAACAAGTTTTAATATTGTTAATGTTGATGAACTTGATTCAAAATATAATCATGTGAAATATAAAGATATAAAAAATATGCACAGAGATATGGAAAAAGCTTTAAATAAAGAGATTAAAAAAACTAGTAATGTTCAAAACAAAGTAATAGCAGGAGATATAAGTTTCAGAGTTCAAATTTTTGCATCTAAAAAAATTCTTAACCAAAACAAATATAAAAAAATTGAGGAAAATATCCCTGAATTTAAAGTTGAATATAAAAAATATAAAGACGGATATTACAGATATACATTTGGTTTGTTTGACAAATATGAATCTGCTATTAAAATGGTAGAACGACTAAAAAAATTAGGATTTGATTCTTTTGTTATAGCATTTAAACAAGGTGAAAAAATATCAGTATATAAAGCAAAAAAATTGTTGAAAAATAAGTAAGATTTAAAATTTAGTAATTTAACAATATAATGAAAAAAATATTACTAATATTAATTGTTTTTAGTGCATTATTAAGGTTTGATGTCTTTTCTCAAAATGATGTTCAGATAAGCAATTTTATGTTTAGCAAATTGTGGTATAATCCTGCTTTTGCAGGAACCAATAAGACAACAATAAATGCTTTAATACTTGCACGACAGCAATGGGTTGGCTTTGAAACAGCTCCGGCTACTCAAATATTTGAACTTGACATATATTTAAAAAAAATCGGAGGTATTGGATTATCAATAATAAACGATAAATTGGGTTATGAAAAATCTATAAGCCCCAAACTAATGTATTCTTACCAAAAACAGGTCTCGGAAAAATCATTTATATCAGCAGGTATTGGACTTGGAGCTATTAATAAATCTCTTGATGGAACAAAATATATATACGAAAATAAAGACGTAACAGACCCAAACGGAATATATGACATAGAAAATGAAATAGAACCTGAACTGGATTTTGGATTGACATTTACCAATCAAAAGTTTACCTTGGGATTATCTTCTACACATATAACAAAGTCAAACAAAAATGCATCTTTTATTAAAATCCCCCGTCATTATTATTTTTATGCAGATTATAATATTGAGATGAATAACAAAGTAAATATAATTCCATCTTTTTATATAAAAAGCAATAAAGTTATTACTCATTATGAGATAAATACAAATGTGATTTTTGCACAAAAATTTCGTGCAGGACTATCATACAGGTTAAGCGAATCTGTTATTGGCTTGTTAGGGATAAATATAACCCCAAATATAAAGATAGGATATTCTTATGATTTTGACCTTGGAGCAATAGAAAAATACAGTAACGGCTCTCATGAAATTTTCCTTATCTGTTCGTTTAACAAACCTTATAAACCATATATTTACTACAAAACACCACGGTTATTTAATTAGTGTTTGTTCATAATGTCCGATTTCTTCGTTATGCTTGTCTTTCAAA
>CAZOSY010000122.1:0-7991 GCA_964582565.1 uncultured Bacteroidales bacterium
AAATCCCTTTCGGGATTTTTTAATTAAAACAAAATTAAAAAATATAAAAAAAATTTTCCAAAAATAATATACATTTTAGTTAAAATTTTAATAAGTATAAAAATAAATTTATTATTTAAAAATATAATAATAATTAAAGATGTAATTTTAGCAAAAAATTATTTTTCAATCATCACTTTGTTAATCTGTTGAATATGTGTAATTTACAAATTTTTTGGATGAATTTGTGAATTATTCAGTATAAAAAGTCAGTTCAAATTTTTTATTTTTTTTTACTAAATAGTTCTTTCAGGCTATCAAAGTCCTTGTGATAGAATATACCTACACCCTGAGTATAAGGTGCATTTATGTTTAATATATCATTATTATTGTTTGCTTTATTAAAAGCTTTAATTCTAAATTTTCCCTGTTCTGTTATTTTATATTCAACATTAACATCTCCAACAATATTACTTGTATTTTGACTTGTTGAATTTTCAACATTTCCATTTATAAGAACTCTGTCATTGAACAGTTGAGTAGAAAGTGCTACCTGCACTTCTTTATCAGAAATCTCATCGCCAGGCCGATAGTTGATGCCAACATCAAAGTCATTGCTTATTTGTGATAGCCAGTTGCTCATCTGGTTGGAGAATAGTTCGCTTGAGTTTGTTGTTCCCGCACTTGCATATTCACTACCAATACTACTACCCTCTTTGGATTCTTTTAAGAATCTGTTAAGCATAAGCAGAGCAAATATTTGTTTGTTCATTTGCTGTTGATTAACGTCTTTATCATTTAGATATAGAGTATTTTTAAGTTTTTCTTTAGTCTCCTCGTCTGATTTTGGAAGGCCTATATCAAAAGTTATGTCAGGGTTCATCAGTTTATTTTTCATATTAAATTTACACTGGACAGGGATTCGTTTTTTATAAATTTCTGAAGTATCATCAAGAATATTGCTTAAAGATGTCTGCAGATTATATACAGCATTTAGATTTACAGTAGCATCATAAGGACTGCCGTTCCATGATATTAATCCGCCTTTTTCTACTTCAAAATGTTTGTTTATAATATTTTTAAGAGTGAACAGATAATCTCCCTGTTCAATAACATAGTCGCCAAACATATTAAAGTCGCCGTGTGTATTAATTTCAAATTTAAGATTACCATTACCTCTGGCTTTCATTATATCGCCTATTTTAGAATCAAAGATTATTTGGGTTTTAGCTTCGGGTGTAATTTCAATATCCATATTTAGGCATATATTGGATGATTTAGTTTCGTAAATTTTTTTTGTTTTTGTAGTATCTTTACTGACAAATGTTACAAAATTGTTTTCAGAGACCTCTTCTGTATATGTGAGAGGGATAAATATCTTAGTTCCTTTTTCTGTTTTAGTAGAAATATCCATTGTTATATTACCGGCAGGTCCATATATTTTAGCAAATCCGGAAGTAAAAGCTTTTCCATAAAACATATCATTTTGAGATATGTTTGTGTTAAGGCATAATAATTTATCAGGTCTAAAGTTTAAATCAATTTTCCATTGTTTGAAGTTGTTATGATATATTTTCCCATTGCAAATAGCAGTGTTTCCATATTTATCGTTTACTATAAGATTATCAAAAACAAAGCAATTTTTTTTAACATCTATTTCATGAGAAAATGTATATACAGTATTCATATAGTCAATTTTAATATGTGTTTTTAACAGTTTAATTTTACCATTAATATCAATATTACGAGGTGAGCCGGTGAGTTTTATTTTTCCGGTAGCAATACCTCTGAAGTCAGAGGTGAAATCAGAAAGATATTTAGCAAAGGTCTTTACCCTTAAATTTTTTAGAGTAACATCAAAATCAAAGTTGTTATTATCTCTATTAGGATAGTAAAATCCTTTTACAGCTAGAGGTTTGTTGGTTCCTATATTACCTGTATATATAATGTTTACATCAACAGATATAGCTTTTTTGTTATTATCCCATGAGCTTTGTATTACAGCATCTCCAAGTTTGGTATCATTAAATCCAATGTTATATATTTTTAAATCAGAGACAAAGTAAGGAGAGTTGTATAAATCCATAAGAGAAAGATTACCATTTAAAATGCCGTCAAAATCATAATCTCTTTTATTTGCTAAAATATCAAACACTGATAGGTTGAAATTATTAAAACTTATATTTAGTTTATTAGATTTATCATTGAGGAGTTTTGAGGCAGTTCCATCAATTTTTATTTGTTGAGTTGAGCTGACAAAAGCTAAGTTATTTATAAAAACAGACGAAGTGTCTAATATGATATAATTATTTTTGCTAACAACCCATGCAGAATCGTTAAATACAATTTTTGAATCTAAAAGTTTAAGTTTTATTTTATAATTTTCAATAAAAGATGCAAATCCTTTAATGTCTCCGCTGTTGTTATGAATTTGTTTATTATTGTTCCATACCAAGTCATAAGCAATACTATCATTATGTATAATTGTTTTTAGTTCAACATTATCAATAATAATACTGTCGGATAGAGGTAGGCATTTACATCCTATATTTAAAGACAAGGCATTTTTAGTTGTCTTTCCGTTAATATAGAAATCTTTAAATTTATTCCTGGCAAATTCAATATCTGAAGAGTTTCCATTTATAATTAATAAGTCAGTAACAGAATTATAGGTTCCTTTAATATGAGAATTTGGAGCTATCTTTAATTGAGGAAATAGCAATTTGCTTATTAATGTGGTATTTTTAAAATTAATGTTATAATCAATTTCAAGATGTCTTATTTTTGTTGAGTCATCTGCTTCAGACAGATTATTTTTATTAAGAGATGGCAGGTATTTATTGAGCAATCTACAGAATACCGGTTTAAAATCTGTGAGCGTAAAATTCCCGTTAATGTCAGCATCAATATAGTCAGAGTTTAATTTAATGGTTTTGTAGTTTGATTTACTGATAGTGTTGGACAGGAGTAATTCTTTAAAATTATATGTTTCTTTACCTTGTTTGTATGTAGTGCTGTCTATTTTAACGGTTCCCTGTAAGTTGTCAATTTTATTACCTTTAAAGTTAAATGTTAAAGATGAAGACAGCTCCGAGACAGAGTCCCTTTTTAAAAGATTTAGTTTATTAAGATTAGCATTATTGATAACAGAAGAAATATTAAAAGCAGGTATGTCTTTACTATAATCAATTGTTCCAACAGTATTCATATTTATGTTCTTGTCAATAATATTTATTTGTCCATCAAATTTATTATGAGCTAGGTTGCCTTTAATTTTAATATTATTGTAGTTGTAATTTTTAATGTCTATTGAACTTATTGTTCCGTTTATATCAATATCAACAGTATTTTTTGTCCATCCTTTTCCTGATACAATAGCATTTAAGCTTATTTTTCCGAGAGTATTTTCCGAAGAAAAAAGTTTACCTATGTTAAAATTATCAGTACTTATTTTTCCTTTATATTTAATAGCATTATAGTCAGGATTTTTAGGATTTCTTTTCAGGGCAATATCAGTAGATATTTTTCCAATGTTTGTATAAAAGTCGCCATAAGAGACAAAATCATTATAAAATCCTGTTAAAGAGCCGTTTATTTTGATATTTTTGAGCATTGCAAAGTTGTCAGGTATATTTATATGTTTTTCAATGCCATTATCACAAGGTAGAGTAATAGATTTTATATCTTGTTGTGTTGTAATAAATTTTTTAATATTCAGATGCATAAATGTCTCTTCAATATCAGGTAATCCTGTAAAATTAAAGTCCCCGATTAATTGTGTGGAGTTTCCAAAAATAAGTTTAAAATTTCTTGCTTTTAAGTTGTTTACTTTTCCTTTTATCTCTCCTGATATGTTGATTTTGTTATTCATTCCATAAATGTCAGATATAAAATATGCAATATCTTTAGAGTTTATATTTGCAGATTTAATTTTTGAAACAAAATGAACTTTATTTATAAAGTCATTAAAGGCATCAAAATTTTTGTAGTCAAGAGTTAAGTTAAGCGCAATGTCTGTTAAAGGAGTGTTTATATTAAAATCTTCAATTGTAATTTTTTCATTTGTTATTTTTGCGATTGTATTCAATTTGTTTAAGACAAAACCTTTATGTTCTTTAAAAGACAAATTTTTAATATTGGCTGATATAGTATCATTGTGGACAAGGATATCTTTTATCTTTAAGTCAAGTTTGGATATATTGATATTGTTAAAATCAATTCCTTTATTTTTTAGAGGTTTGTTTTGGTCTTTATAAACCAAATTAGAATTAACAATATTTAAAGTTCTCAGTGCTATTTTCCATTCTTTATTTGTTGTGCTTGTATCTTGTAAACTAAAATAATCAATAAGGAACTGGAAATTAAAGGATTTTTCGTTTTTATATTTTTTTAGATTTATAACAGCATTATTTAGTTTTAATTTGTTAATATTTACTGTATTTTTTTTAACAGAGATTTTTTTTATATTAAAAGTGATTTTTTTAATCTTGAGCAGTGTGTTATTATGTAAATCATTGACAGATACATTTTTAAGCACTCCGTCTATTCCATCTAATGAATAGATTATACCTACTGTTCCAACTTTTACTTCTGTATTTAGTTTTTTTGATAAATAAGATGTTGTTTTTTGTGAAAGATAAGTTTGGACAGCAATAATTTTTAGAGAGAAATAAGTTCCTGTTAGTAAGACAATAATTACTAACAGAACAAAAAGTAATATTTTGTATATTTTTTTAATATCTTTGAATTTTTTGTAATTAGTATCTGTAAGAAAACTCTAAATAGTTATAATTTTTTTACAGCTAAATTATTGTATATCCTTAAACTTTAAATTTTTATAAATAGTATTTTAAATTTCAGTAATGAGCATTTATATTTTATCTATTGAGTCGTCGTGTGATGATACTTGTGCTGCAATAATAAAAGACAACAAAATTCTTGCCAGTGTAGTTTCAAGTCAGCAGGTTCATAAGTTTTATGGTGGCGTTGTGCCGGAACTTGCTTCAAGGGCTCATCAGCAAAATATTGTGCCTGTTGTTGAAAGAGCATTAAAAATAGCAAAGATAAATAAAAAACAATTAAATGCTGTTGCTTTTACGAGAGGACCTGGATTGTTAGGTTCTTTGCTGGTAGGAGTGTCATTTGCCAAAGCATTTGCTTTGGGATTAGACATTCCATTGATAGAAATCAACCATTTACAAGCTCATATTCTGGCACATTTTATTCAGGAACAAGGTGTAAGCTCTGTTACGCCTTTGTTTCCGTTTTTATGCTTAATAGTATCAGGCGGACATACACAAATAAATATAGTAAAAGATTATTTTGATATGGAAATTACTGGCAAGACAATAGATGATGCTGCCGGTGAGACGTTTGATAAGTGTGCAAAAATAATGGGACTTCCTTATCCCGGGGGTCCGGTAATAGACAATTATGCAAAAAAAGGCAATGCCGATGCTTTTAAATTTTCCAAACCAAACATAAAAGGACTGGATTTTAGTTTTAGTGGTCTGAAAACATCTTTTTTATATTTTTTAAGAGACCGGCTAAAAGAAAATTCAAATTATATTCAGGATAATAAATATGATTTATGTGCTTCAATACAAAAAACTATTGTTTTGATTTTAATGGATAAATTAAAAAAAGCATCTTTGCACACAGGGATAAAAGAAATAGCAATTGCAGGAGGTGTCTCTGCCAATAGTTTTCTTAGGGACTCATTGCTGAAAGCACAAAAACAACTTGGCTGGAATGTGTTTATTCCAAAATATGAATATTGCACTGATAATGCGGCAATGATTGCTATTGCTGCATATTATAAGTTTATGAAAAAGGACTTTGCCAGTCAGAAAGTTACTCCTTATGCAAGGAGTGGGGAAAAAGATTAGTTAGGACGAGACAGGATAAAAATAAGAATTTTTTTGTATAAAAAAATAACTATCGCCAAAGGCGGTTTAGTTCAACGATTGGTATATGAAATTTTGGGCATTTTGAAACACCAATCTTTTAATTTATCACATCGTTTATTTATTGTTAATTCGCTCATATTCACCACTTTCTGCCCAATTTTTTATATTGCGTGTTGGTAGCCGTATTTTCTTGTCTTTTTAACTTCCTATCTTTCCATATCTCTTATAGTCTGAAAAATATAAAACTATTACTTTGTCTCCTTTAATGTATGGATAGTAAAGTTCGTAATTCCCATCGTGAGCACTAAATCTTATTTCGTCAGATTTTGATTCAAAAATTTTATTTAAATAGTCCCTTTCAGGTTTAGTTGTTTCAAGAATATATTTCTTTTTCTGTGGTTTAATTGTGTCGTTCACGCTTATATATCCATAATCACTCCTAAATCCAAGGAACAGTTTAGAATCGTCAATTGAATCTTTCACTATTACAGAAATATTAGGAAAATGCTTGTCTGTTTCAGATAAAATGTTCAAAATATCATCTGTTTCATTTATCCAATTTTCAGTAAATGAATAGTTCACAAGTTTATCTGCTTTTATTGAATAGTCTGTTATTATTGATTCTGCTGATTGAATTAATAGTTTTTCTTTCTTTTTAGAAGTCAAATAGTCACCGCCAAATAAAAGTCCAAGTATAACGGGAAAACTTACGATAAGAATTACAATTCCAATTTTTGATTTTTTACTTTTTAACAACTCATTGTCATTATTATGTTTTTGTGCAATTCTTGTCAAATTGAACATAATATTAATAATCAATGCTCCAAACATTAATGCTAATATTCCTAATATACTCAAGTAAAAAGTCTCGGTAATATTCTCTCGAAATACTTTAAGTCCAAATACTTCAACTGTCATAAAAACGAATACCCAATAAATCAAAAGGATTATTGAGATTATTCCGATTGTATTGCTAATTCTTACTAATGTTTTTGGATTCATAATCTGTCTTTTTTATATGGCTACCAACTTGTTTATACAACCAACTTATTACATCAAAACTGTTATTTAGATGCCAAATAAGTATGTAAATAACAATCCGCCTTAGGCTCTTAGGTTTGCAAATTAAATTTTAATAAATAATTATGATGATGTAAATTTTCTTTTTTTGATTATTTATTTTTTAGCAAATATATATATTTTTTTAAATACAACAAATATATTTTTATTTTTAGAATTCGTCAAACGGGCTTCTTACATTTTTTATACTTTTTGTGCTTACCTGTGTATAAATTTCTGTTGTTTTACTGTTTTTATGTCCTAAAAGTTCTTGTATCATTCTAATATCATATCCTGATTCGTGTTCATCCTGTTGGATTTACCCCGTAGGTAATTTTACCAACCGGGTAAACTTTTGAATAGAGAAAATTGCAGAACCTGCCTGTCTGCCGTGCCAACGGCACAGGTAGATTAACCAATTTTATTTAATCTTGCCAAAAATATAATAGTTTTTTTTTAATATCACATTAAAAAATTACTTTTTGAGCAAATTTTTTCGTATGCCCTCAATAAGTAATGATAAACACGTTAAATGGCAGACTGTCAAGAATTATAAGTTAACCCCGTTAGATATTTTGCTTGAAATACTATTTCTTGCTAATTTTTAACTATCTAACGGGGTTAATTTGTTTTTTTTAGATAATTGATATAGTTTTGAATTCAGAAAAATATACCTCGTAGAGGTAAAATTATTGTAGAAAAACATATCACATAAATTATTATAATTCCCGGTAGGGGATAAATAAAAGATGAAAAATATTTATTTGAATTTTTTGAATAATTAAACCGCTACGTGGTATTAATATAAATGGGATGTAATATTTTTCTACAATAATTAAATCCCTATGGGATATTCTTTTATGCAAAACCAATGTAGAGACGAGGCATGCCTCGTCTCTACTGTCAATAATTAATACCATTACTTTTTGAGAGGATACATTTTTTCTATCTATATAGTGCCTGCACGAAAACAAATAATATTTTCTCATATTGTCATTCCGAATTTATTTCGGAATCTGATTATCAAGTTATTATAGATTCTGA
>CAZOSY010000123.1:0-7988 GCA_964582565.1 uncultured Bacteroidales bacterium
ATCCAATAATTCCACACACGGCATTGCACCGGTAAGTTATGTGTGGGATTTAGGTGATGGCGACACGCTGACAACAAAAGACGTTAATTATTTATATGAAGAACCGGGATATTATACCATTATGCTTACAGCTGTTGATTCTATAGGATGCTCTGATACAATGTCTCATCAAATAAATGTCTCTGTCTGCCGTATAAATACAATTTATGGCTTTCTTTATAATAGTCCTTTTTGTGAAGCAGGAGTTGCCATAAATGATACTCTTGTATTACTGGATGAAAATAATAACACGGTAAATAATGTGGACCCGGCAATAACAGATATAAACGGGTTATTTACTTTTAATGCCGAACAATTATCCGCACTTGATACCAGTGCTCTTTTTTGTTTTAATACTAAAATCAGTTTTGCATTACAAAATACTGAGACCAAAACCATCAGTGAATGGATAGCTGAAAGTCCTCTTGATTTGGTGCGGACAAGCGTTATTCAGGAATGGGATGCAAGATACAATGGTCCCGACTCATTGCAGGATGCAGCGGTCTCTATTGATGTTTTTGACAATGTATATGTGGCAGGCACAAGTAAAAATATTCCATTTACCCAGATGAATAAAGCTGACTATGTTACCATTAAATATGACAAAGATGGTAATGAAATATGGAACCGCAGATATGACAGCCCTTATTATGATGATGACAGGGTAGCAGATATGCTCACAGACAAATATTATAATGTATATGTAACAGGAAGAAGCTATAAGCCCGGAAATGATTTTGACTGGGTTACTATAAAATATGATACTTATGGTAATATTCAATGGACCAGCCGCTTTAACGGACCCGGAAGCGGAGAAGACAGACCATCAACTATTACAATTGACAAACAAGGCAATATATACGTAACAGGTTTTTGTACTTATAGTCCTGCCATAGCAAATCTTTTTAGTTATGCCACTGTTAAATATAATCCTGATGGTGTACAGCAATGGGTGGCATATACTTTGCCTCCTGCCGGTGATAGTTTGAGTACCAACATTGCAAAGGCAATAACAACAGACACGCTTGAAAATGTATATATAACAGGAACAAGTAACGGAGAATATTCCACTGTAAAATATGATTCCAATGGAATACAATTGTGGGAACAACGATACAGTGCCGGTGTATATACAAATATGTTTGACATGGAAGCTTTAGGTGCTTATGATTTAATACTGGACGAAAACAATAATGTATATGTAACAGGTCTTACATCCAAAAGTGAATCATCATACTATTGCACAACAATAAAATATAATACTTATGGTGCCGAGCAATGGAAAAATGAGTTTAAAGGCATTGGAGCTGCTTTGGGACAGGCAATAACAACAGATAATGAGCATAATATACTTGTAGCAGGAAGCAACTGTACATATTTTGACCCGGCAACAGGCAATCTTGACTTTGATTATATAACCATTAAATACAGTTCTGACGGAGATGAGCAATGGACAAAGATGTATGGAGGCAGTGTTAATGGATATGATATGGCTCAGGCAATAACAACAGATGCAGATAATAATGTATATATAACAGGAGGCATAACAGATACAATATGTGATTATTATAATCCGTCATTTGAAAAACCATCTGATTGTGCAACAGTTAAATATGATAAATACGGCAATCAGATATGGGCACAAAAATACAGAGGACCATTATCAGGACCTAGTGGTGGCAGAGATATTACCCTGGATGAACAAAACAATGTATATATAACAGGAGTCAGTAAAGGAATAGAAACAAATACTGATTTTATTACTATTAAATATTTTCAGTGTTCATCTACAAACGATTTAAAATCTTCTGTTAGTTCGGGAGAAGATAATAATGTAAATAATACTGAAAATAATATAGTTATTAATGATAATTATTTTCATATAGGACCAAATCCTTTTTGTAATTCTGTTAATATCTCTTATCAACTGTCCGGTTATTCTGATGTTTCTATTGATGTTTATACATTAACAGGACAAAAAATTTATACAATAGTAAAAGAAAGTCAGGAAAAAGGAGTTTATTTTTATAAATTTGATGCCAAAAAATATGGCTATTCGTCAGGCATTTATATATTAAAAGTAAAAATAAACAATGAAACACATAATTTTAAACTTATTGAATTAGGTCATTAATCCGGAAAACTTGTTTTATCATAAACTTTAAAGATTTATGGTAACTATAGCACTGATGTTCCACCTCTTACCATTCCGAACAGAGAAGTTAAGTCCTGTAGCCTGTATCATACTGCATTAATTTGTGGGAGAGTATGTCATCGCCAATTTTTATTAAAAATATATTGTCATTTAAAAAATTAGTTCTAATTTTGTATAGTCAAAAATCATATTTTTGTAACCTAATATCAAACTGATTATGAGAATAGTATATACTTTTTTAAATGTTTTAATAACATTATTGTTTTTAAATACGTTTGGCTTTGCACAAAACAAACAAGGTAATACAACAGGTGCTGATATTTTTGCAGATGCACCTTACCGTATGAAAAAGTATAATGCACAGGGGCTCTTGCAACCAATACCTATACATCTTTTTGTTCATGATGCCGACGGCTTGGGATTTAATGTAGATTTAATTAATATAGATATTAAAATAAAAAATGCCAGAGATAGTGTGTTTAACAATGTTATCACATTTAATAATCTGAGTGCTTCTGAATTTGACTCTTTGCTTATTCACCGTTCTCCCAATGATAATGATTTGGATATTCAAAAGTTTGATGATAGTGATTATGAAAAATCATCTGACCACACAATTATATTTACTGCTTATCACGATGTTTTAGATAATGAGGATTATGTAAAAATAGATAGTAAATTTTGGTATTTTACCTTACTAATTCCTCCGGATAAACTGCAAGGATTTGAGGATATAATTGATATTCATATATATTTTAATATTGATTGGTCAACTGATGATAATACTTATTTAAGAATTTTCAGGAAAGCTGATGATTTACCAAAACTTACAGATTGGTATCGTGGTGATACACATTATCATACAATATTTACACAAAATCTTGTAGAGACAGGCGAAGCTTTGGAAGCAACAAAATTGGCAGGACAATATGTCGGATTAGATTGGCAATTTGCTACTGATCATTCCTGCGATTTTGATAATTATGGAATTTCAACGGATGATAACTGGAACAAACTTGGTGATAAAATATTGCAATTAAATAATAATGATACTGATTATGTATTTATTCGTGGTATGGAAATGTCTGTAAATAACGAAGATGGTAAAATTGTTCATGCTTTAATTTATCCTTCACCTGATAATCCATTCAGTTTACCTTATCTTGGTGATGGCGGTGGTGATGCAAGTGGAACATCTGTATCTGTAAATAAGATGTTAGATTCTCTTACTGTATATAAAGGTATGTGCTATGCTGCTCATCCTTTTGCTGAAAAAGACAAAGTTTCGGATATAATTGCAGGAAGTGTATGGAACATTAACGACCCTGATTTTCCAGTCAATGGCAATCCACATCCTAGTAATGGCACAGTTATCTGTAATGACTTATCAGTTGCTTCCGATGTATATTCAAATGATACAAATTATCTTTTTAAAAAATCTTTAACAGGATTTCAAATTTGGAATCAATACAACACTTTATCAACTGACAACAGCGATAATTATGATAATCCGTGGAATCCTTTTTATGAAACAGGTATGAATTCGTTTTCATCAAAATCTGAGGATGACCCAATGCATGAAAAATTTCGTTTTAATCAGGGCTTTGATGTTGTAAAGCATTTTTTAAAAAAAGGTCTATTGGAAAAAAACAATAATCCTGATTTACAACACTGGAAAACATATATGCTGGCAGGTAGTGATGCACATGGTTCTTTTAATTATTCAAATACATGTATGTATTATTCTGTTTCCGGATCTATTGAAAACAATGCTATTGGTATGTTATCTACAGTTGTTTATTGTCCGAACGGAAAAGGTCAGAACGGGAAAAATATTTTAACTGCCTTACATAAAGGTCATTCTACACTTTCCAGCGGACCTGTAATAATATTTGGAATTGATACTGATAATGATATTAATAATTTGGAAATTCTTTCAGGAGATGATACAACTTTGACTAATCAACAATTGCATGATTTTAAAGTCCTGTTTAATATTGCCAATACAGATGAATTTGGCGAAATCATATCTACTGTTTTATATGTAGGAACAGATTCAGGCGAATATTCTTACCCTTTATCATTAAATACAGGAATTTCGGAATATAATTTATACGATTTACTTAATAATTTATTTTCAGACACCATTCCAAATGAAAAATATTTTTATTTAAGAGCAGAATTAGTAACTCATAAAGATTATGACACTGAAGCAGCAATATTATATAAAACAAATAGCCATGATTTTTATTCATATACAAATCCTGTTTGGATAAAAACAGATAATGATATGGGCAATTTAACATCAGACAATTTTCCTGAAAATATCAGAGTTTCATATTTTAGTGATAAACTAGTTATTGATTATCAGGTGAAAAATCAAGGAAGAGTTAATATCAGCTTATTTAACACCTTAGGGCAATTGGTTTCAGTATTAGATGATGGAAATAAAACCAATGGCACTTATAAAATCCAAATTTTTAAAGGCAGATTTCCTCCCTCAATTTATTTGATAAAATTTAAGATAAAAGAGCAGGTTTATACCAAAGAAATTATTTTATAATAATTTTGTATTGACTTACTTATTATGCTTATACTCTGACTAAAACATTTTTTTGCAAACCCCAAACAATGGTTTTTCCCTTATTTGTGAAACTATATTTTTATAATAAAAGATATATATCGTAAAAAAGGATAATATTTTTAATTTTGTGGTATGAAAATTATAGGTATAACAGGAACTATTGGAGCAGGTAAAGGGACAATTGTTAAATATCTTGTTAGTAAAAAGGGCTTTGTTCATTATTCTGTAAGAGATTTTTTAAATGAGGAGATAAAAAAAAGAGGTCTTACTGCAAACAGAGATAATATGGTTGTTGTTGCCAATGAGCTTAGAACAAAATATTCTCCTTATTATATTATAGAGCAACTTTATAACAGAGCAAAAAAGTCGGGCAGGGAAAATTGTGTTATTGAAAGCATAAGAACGTCAGGAGAAGTAAATTTTCTTAGAAAACAAAAAAACTTTTATCTTTTTGCTATTGACGCAAAAACTAAAATAAGATATAACAGAATATTTGTCAGAGGTTCGGAAACAGACCATATTTCATACAAGATATTTACAGATAACGAGAATCGCGAAATGACTTCAAACAATCCAAACAAACAGAATTTATCAAAATGTATTGAAATGGCTGATTATGTTTTTAATAATGATAAAGATTTTTCTTATTTGTATAATCAGATTGAAAATGTTCTGAAAAAAATAAGGCATAGTTAATTAGTGTTTGTCCATAATGTCCGATTTTTTCGTTATGCTTGTCTTTCAAATCAGTCATTTACAAAAGTAAACTCCTGATTTTCAAGACTGCGCAAGCCTCGAACTCGAACATTCTGAACTAAACACTTACTTTATGAACAGATACTAATTAAGGGCTTATGAAGAAATAATCTTTGCAATTTGCCTTAGGCGGATTGTTTCAAAAATAAAAAAACAGAATAAAAATCATTTTTGTATAAAAAAATAATGGAAGAAAAAAATAAAAAAAAATATGTGCGTCCTACATGGGATGAATATTTTATGGAGATAGCTAATACTGTTTCTAAGAGAGCAACTTGTAACAGAGGCAGGAGTGGATGTGTTATTGTAAGAGACAGGCAGATATTAGTTACCGGATATGTCGGGTCTCCAAAGGGATTGCCACATTGTGATGATATAGGTCATCTGATGAGAAAAGTGATAAACGAAGATGGCAGTATATCAAATCATTGTGTAAGAACCGTTCATGCCGAACAAAATGCAATATGTCAGGCAGCACGGTTGGGTATTGCTTTAAAAGGAGGAACATTATATTGTCGTATGACTCCATGCAGAACATGTGCTATGCTCATAATAAATTGTGGAATAGTAAGAGTTGTTTGTGAAAGAAAGTATCATGCCGGGGCAGAATCAGAAGAAATTTTCAGACAAGCAAACATTAAACTTGAATATTTCCATAATGAAGTTCAACAGTATGATAATCAATAAAATTATAGCTATTGCAATAGATTAATATGCTTGTTTGGTTGTGGTTTGTCCACGTTAGTACCTAACCTGGACAAGCCAGAACCAAACAGGTTATACGTTAAATTGACCTAATTTCTAATTTTTAATTGACCTAAAAAATGACCAATTACCCAATGTCTAATTGGTCATTAGTCCGCCTAAGGCAGATGAAATTTTGAAAACTATTGGTATTTGGGATTTGATTAGGTTAATTAGGTCAATTAGAGCAATTAGAAATTATAAAAAAGTTCTATATAAAATATTCTGCCAAAAAATACACGAATATTATAAATAAGATACTAATCCGTAAAATTTTGACACTTATTGGCAAAAAATTAATTCAATAGAACGCAGATGACGCAGATTGTTTATGATTTATGCAGATTTAATTATGAAAAAAATTCAAAAGAAAAATTTTTACAAATAAATCAGCGATTATCAGCTAAATCAGCGTCATCAGCGTTCTATTAACCTGTTTGGCTCTGGCTTGTCCATGTTAGGATATTATACAAATTCTTCGCCTTTTTCAATTTTTACATCATTTACAAACTGACGAACGCGTTGTTCGTTATTTTTACTACATACAAGTAAAATATTATCAGAATCAACAACAATATAATCGTTTAGTCCTTCCAGAACAACTAATTTTTCTTTTGGCATGTTTATGATGCAGTTTGTAGTGTCGTATATCATAACTTTTTCTCCGGTGATAGAGTTTTTGTCTTTATCTTTGTCTCTTATATCATAAAGAGATTTCCATGTGCCAAGGTCTGACCAGCCAAAGTCAGAAGCGAATACATATACATTATCTGCTTTTTCCATTATCCCATAATCTATAGATATATTTTTACATACGGTATATGTTTCTTTAATAAATTTATATTCTTCACTTGTATTATATTTATCAATACCTTGTTTAAAAAGAGAGTTAATTTCCGGTAAATATTTTTCAAAAACTTTTAAAATGCTTTTTAAAGACCAGATAAAAATACCTGAGTTCCATAAGAAATCGCCACTTTTAACAAAAGATTTTGCTATTTCAAGATTTGGCTTTTCGGTAAAGGCCTTAACTTTTTTAACTCGTTTATCTTCAGAACAGTTATCACACTCTTTAAACTGAATATAGCCATATCCTGTATCAGGGCGATTAGGTTTAATGCCAAGAGTTACTAACCAGTCATTTTTTGCTGTTTCCTTTAAAGCAGAATTTATAATATCTGTAAAATTATCTCTTTTTAGCACAATATGGTCTGATGGTGCTACAATGATATTAGCATTAGGATTGATTTTTGAAATTTTATATGAGGCATAAGCAATGCATGGGGCTGTATTTCTACGGGCAGGTTCACAGATAATTTGTTTTTCCGAAATACCGGATATTTGTTCCATAACAAGGTCTTTATAGATTTCGTTAGTAACAATATAGATATTTTCCTTTGGACATATTGACAAAAATCGTTCAAAAGTTTGCTGAATAAGTGTTTCTCCTGT
This sequence comes from uncultured Bacteroidales bacterium, assembly GCA_964582565.1. Taxonomy (GTDB): domain Bacteria; phylum Bacteroidota; class Bacteroidia; order Bacteroidales; family CAZZDX01; genus CAZZDX01. Next base: position 7,731 of record CAZOSY010000123.1, read on the forward strand.
TCCAAGAATATCAATGAACTGTTTAGGATGAGATGTTCTGCTCATTGGCCAGAAACGAGAACCAACGCCACCTGCCATTATAATACAATAATTATTATTCATGTGTTTATATTTTTGTTATATATTTCAATTTTTAATTTCATCAGACATTCGTTAGTATCCAAATCAGGCAACTGCCTGACCCGTGTTTATCGTAATAGATATTAATTAGTGTTTGTTCATAATGTCCGATTTCTTCGTTATGCTTGTCTTTCAAAT
>CAZOSY010000124.1:0-7944 GCA_964582565.1 uncultured Bacteroidales bacterium
ATAGTTGTTTCTTTTTTAATAATAAAAATTTTTTTAGCAGAAAAGAAAAAGCTAAGGAGTGCTTTTTAGATAATTAATTCACAAACTGATAACCAAATTATTTTCTTCCAAAGTCAGCAGGGATTTCTCCCCATATTTTTGTGTCCCATTTTACAATTGTGTTTTCATAAGAGTTTTCTCTTAACCATTTTTCAGCTCTTATTATCAAATCAAAAATGTTCTTATTTTTAGATGTTTCTTTGAGTTTTGTCTTTGCTTTTTTGTTTTTAACCCAGCCAATAGCAACTTTAGAATCAGAATATACCGACAATTTGCTGTTCTTTTTTTTTAGATAAGATAATCCGTGGACAATAGCCAGAAATTCTCCGATATTATTAGTCCCGTCACAAAATGGTCCTTGCAAAAATATTTTCTTCCCTGTTTTTGTATAAACTCCCTGATATTCCATTATGCCAGGATTTCCCATGCAGGAAGCATCAACAGATAAACTATTAAGAACAGGTCTTTTTTCTGTTTTATTCAGATTTGGTTTGTTTTTTACCGGTTTTGTCTTTTGTTCTGCTTTTACAGGTGGAGGATTTTTAAATGCCTGTTCTGCTAACTCTTTATTATTAAACGATTTGTAAATGGCTCCACTAAATCCTTTTACTTGTTTCTTACATTCTTCCCATTTTAAAAAAACACCTGTTTTAAGACCTTTCCAAACAACATAATATTTTTTTTTTGCCATTTTTATTTTTTTCCCACAAAGTTCACTAAGGATTTTTTACAATCTGAAACTTATGCTAAACTTGTTTCAGTATAGTTACTGTTTTTCTATTATTATTTTCAATTCATTTAGAGGCATATTTCCCAAAGCTGGTTTTCTTAGTTGTCCCATAATCCATTTGGTTTCTACATTATTTTTATCTGAGAATTTAATATCTAAAAATTTTTCTTTTAAAAATGGTATCTGAGATGTAATTTTTTCTTTTGATATTTTTTTAAAATCAATAGTTGTCAGCACTGATTCAAAGTCCATTTTGGAATATTTATAAACAACAGGCATCATTTGTTTTGAAATTTCCATATCTAATTTTTCGTCTTTAATAAATTTAAAAAGATCATATATTTTATCATAATTAAATTTGTCAGAGCTTATATAGTGTCCTTGAATAAATTTTAGTTTATGTCCAAAAAAAGTTCCTGTAAATACCGGATTTATTTTCAATTTTTTAATTATTTTTTCAATAACAGGGAATAGATTTTTTTTGAATATATAAGTATATGTATCTTCAGGTATCTTCCATTTTTTTAGTTGAAGGCGTCTGTCAACAATTTCTGTTGGCAATTTTTTTCTTAAATTTTCTATATAATTTGTATCTAAAGGTATAGGCGGCAGGTCAGTATCAGGATACATACGGTCTGCACCCGGCAGAACTCTTTTAAATATAGTAGTTCCATCTTTTAGATATTTTCGTGTTTCTTTTGGCACTTCATAGAAAGCCATTTTACATCTTTCTTCTATGGTCTCAAGAGCTGTTTCCATATCTTCTTCCTGTCCCCATATCAATATTTGTGCATCATCTTCAGTAGAATTTAAAATAGGTGCGATAACTTCAAAGTCTGCTTGTGTGATAATTTGATTAAATTGTTCGGAATGAATCATATTAGGTTTCTCCAGACAGGCAATTACTTTAAGACGGTCGCTAATTTCATTTGCAAACATTTTGCCTGGTTGAGTAAAGTGTGATAATATTCCTTTAAAATCAGGAAGGTTTACTGCAATGAGTTTATATTTTTTTTCTTTTGCTATTTTAAGTGGCTCATAAGTAATTTCAAAAGCATCAAAGTCAAGATATTCGTAATTAATTTTCCAATTTTGCGGGTTACTTACTCTTTTATTTAAAATATTTTTTATTTTAAGCAGAGCCCATTGTCTAAAGCACTCATTATGAGTAAGTTCAGGTATCCACTTTGTATGGGCAACACCTTTTATTTCAGCTCTGGTTCCGCCTTTACAACTTACATTTACATCTTCGCGTCCTGCTCCCATTCCTGTTCTCACTTTTCCTGTGCTTCTGTTAAGAAATCGGATATAATTACAAGCTTCTTTTACCTCATCAGGATTTTTCATATCAGGATAAGTAACAGTTTCTATTAAAGGCATACCTAATCTATCGGTTTTATAAATACGTGTATGTCCTATATCAGAAACTTCGCGACAAGCATCTTCTTCAATACTAAGCTGAATTAATCTTATTTTTTTCTTTTTCAGATATATTTCACCTTCTACTCCAAGGATAGCTGTTCTTTGAAAACCTGTAGGGATGCTTCCGTCTAAATATTGTTTACGGGTAATATGAACCTCACCTACAATATTAAATTTTGATAGCAAAGATATTTCCAGAGCATATTCCAGTGCTTGTTTATTTATTTGAAAAGGTGGTGTGTCATCTATTTCGTAAGTACATGTAGTTTCGTTTTTACATCTGTAAATAATTTTTTTTCTTGTTTTAAATTCCATTAAAGCTGTTCCGTCATATTCTCCGAGTTCACTGAGAGTAGGTCGCATATGCCTGACTACCTCAGCATCATAGTCATTATTTTTGTTATATTTTCCGGCAGGGCAATTACAAAATAATTTTTCTTTGGTATTTAGTTGTTGGTGAACTTCAAGTCCTGACATAAATCCGATATTGTCATAAGTTTTTTGTGTCGCTTGTTTTCGTGTAACATATCCAACTTGTTTTTTGGTCTTTTTGTAATTATCTATAGGATTGAAAATGTTTTTCATTTATACATTAAATTATAATATACATTTTATTATCTGAAAAATAATAATTTTTGCAAATTTAATAATTTTTTGTAAGTAACAATTTCAATTGTATAGAAACGAAAAAAATAAGTGATGGAAAATGAAGACTTCTTGCTCATAAAGATTATATAAAGCATGCAAAAAGATTTGGCTGGTGCTGGTTTGTAATGAGTGCCTACGCTATAATTTGTCTGGTCTGAAATATTTTATTCCGCTTTACCCCGTAGGATATATTAATTAGTGTTTGTTCATAATATCCGATTTCTTCGTTATGCTTGTCTTTCAAATCAGTCATTTACAAAAATAAACTCCTGATTTTCAAGACTTCGCAAGCCTCGAACTCGAACATTCTGAACTAAACACTTACTTTATGAACAGACACTAATTATCCAACGGGGTGAATTATTTTTAGTTTTGTATAAGGTGTGGGCTATTTAATAACCTTACCTTTAACACTGAGGACTGTTGTAGATTTATTAGGGTCATTACATATTACTGTTATTGTCTTATGTTGATTTCCGCTGCGTCCTCTTGTGTTAAAACTAATATTTATTTTGCTGGATTCTCCTGGTTTTAGTGTCGTTTTTTCAGGATTTGTAGCAGTACATCCGCAGCTTGTTTTTACTTTTCTTATTATAAGGTCTGTTTTACCTTGATTTTTAAAAACAAAACTATACAAGACCTTTTCTCCTGTTTTAACAGAGCCAAAGTCATAAACGGTTTTTTCAAATTCTATTTTAGGAGCATTTTTAAGTTGTTCAGGTGTTAGTTTAGAAAAATTTTCAACAACTTCTGCACTTGTTATCATACGTTTTTCCGGTTGCAGTTCATCATTAGTTACCATTGTAAATCTGCTAAATTTCAATCCATAGTCATTTTTTCTTTTTGTAGCATCATATTTTATGATAATATAGCCGGTTTTAGATGGTTTTATGACTTCCGGTTCTGCTTTGCATGTAAAAAATGGTAAGACATTTTTAAAGCTTAATATCTTCATATCTTTGTCCCATTCATTATATATTGTCAATGTATCTGTTTTTATCTCATCGTTTTTAATTTTTGTAAAAGCAAGATGGTTTGTTTTGAATCTAAGATTGCCGATTTTAGTAGGATACCAGTCCTTATATGTCTTAATTTTTGGTGTAACCTGTCCGCTGATTACTAATACAATTCTTTGATTTTGAAGGTCATTTGTAGTAACGACAACACCTTTTCTGAATTTTCCGGGTCTGTTTTTAGTCCCATATATAGCTTTTACAAAACCTTTTTTGCCCGGTAATACAGGTTCTTTTGTATATTTTGTAGCAGTGCATCCACAGCTTGCTTTTACCTTTAATAATTTTAAAGTATCATTTCCAACATTTGTAAAGTTAAAAACAGCTTCAATTTTACCAAGTTCTTCTTTAACTACGCCAAAGTCATAGGTCTTGGTATCAAATTTTATTATAGGTTTTTTTTCTTGTTTTTCCTGTGAAAATCCTTGTTGAGCAAAGCAAGAAAAAGCTGCAAGAACAATGATAAATATTTTTTTCATGATAATTTAATTTTAGTTAATTTTTAATTTAATAAATTTTTGGCAAATTTAAGATAAAAAAATAAAAAAATAATCTTTTTTGATTATATTTATATATTTTAATTTATAGAAGTCCCCATAACTCATAATTATAATTTTAACATAATAAAATTGTTAAATTACTCACTGTCCGCTTGAGGCGGATGAATTACTTAATAACTATTACACAAAAGATAATCACAAAAGGTATAGACATTGGATAATTGGTCATTTTTTAGGTCAATTATAAATTAAGAATTAGGTTAATTTTAATGTATAATCTGTTTGGCTTTGGCTTGTTACTTATATTTTTACAACTTTATTTTCCCTTATATAGATAAGATATTTTTCTATGTTTTGATATCCCATTTCTGATAATATTTCAGCATATTCGTTAATTTGCTCTTTATGTTCCTGTGCAGGTCTGCCTGTTTTATAATCTATTACAGCAGTTTTATGAGCAGATATTATTATACGGTCGGGACGAAAGGACTTTCCTTTTGATGAAAGTATCTCTGATTCATTTCGGACAATCAGGTCTTCTGCAAAAAAAGGTTTTATTTCAGGATTGGAAAGCAATGTTAATATTTCATTATTTAAGTTGTTTTTTTCAATATCATTAATTATGTCTTTAAGATACATATCTTCTAATGCATTATTAATATCACCCGCACTATTTATTTTTGAAAGGGCTGTGTGAACAATATTTCCCCATCTTTCATTTGGTGTATCACTGATTTTTAACGGAATTTTTTCTCTCCTGTTACTGAAAACAAATTTGTTTAAATTACATATATTTTCTTCCTGTTTTAATGATAAAGGTTTATGAATAGCAGCATTACCATATTCATATTCTGATTTTTCAGAATCAGAATCATTATCTGTATATTTTGCAAATATTTCAGGAACAGATTTTAATGGTTGATTAATTTTTTTTGTCTTTTGTGTTAAGATATATAATCTTTCAGAGGCACGTGTCATTACAACATAAAGTAAATTAATAAGGTCAAGATGTGATTTATCTTCCTCTTTTTCATAAATATCTGAAAATTCAGTATGTAAAAGTCCTTTGTTTACAGGTATTAGCAATGCTTTTAATTTTGCAAGTTTAATATTATTAAAGTCAATCCATGTATATTTATTTCTTCCTGTTTCAAATTTTTGTATAGCAAAAGCATATATTACAACAGGAAATTCAAGACCTTTTGATTTATGTATAGTCATTATTCTGACAGCATTAATTTTTTCAGGTGCAATGATAGATGTTTTATCTTTTTTCTCTTCCCACCACTGAATAAAATCAGTGATATTGGTATTGTTTTTTAAAGAAAAACTATATACTGCATCAAGAAAAAACTGTATGCCTGAAGAGACATCAAGTTTAAAGATATGGACAATTTCTTCGCAAAGCTCATAAATAGAAAGTTTAACTAATTGTGATATGTTTATATCAAATCCCTGTTTTTTCATGTAGTCAATAAATATTTCAACAGGATAATCATTGTCTTTTTTAATTTTCAGGATAATTTGGTTTAGAGATTCTGATTTTATCTTTTTGCTGTTAATAAGAAAATTGATTATCTGGATTTTTGCTATATTATCATCATTATCATTTAAAAATTTTATTACACCATAGATAAAATTTATTGTCTGTGATTTTCCCAGTATTAATGATTCTGAAGATATTACTTTAATGCCATGTTCTATTAAATATTTCGCTATTCCTGTTGCCTCTATGTTTTTGCGGCATAAGACGGCAATATCTTTAAGTTGAAAGTTTTCTTTTAAAAGTTTTGTTATTATGTCTTCTGTTTCTTTATAATTAGCATTATTTAGTTCTTCTGCTGATTTACAATCAAGAAATTTAATTTTTACCAAGCCACCTGTATTATTTTTGTCAGGGATTTGCTGGTTAATATTTTGATATATGTTTTTATATTCTTCAGGCAGACAGTTTGCTGCTTCATTAAAAAAATTATTATTAAAGTCAATAATCTCTTTTTTTGAACGATAATTATATTCAAGATTTTTTTCTTCATAGTTTCTTATTAAAGAATTTTCTATTTGTTTGTTATCATTGTTTGGCACTTGTGGCAATTTGATAAATTGGTCCACATCTCCGCCTCTCCATCTGTATATTGCTTGTTTGGCATCGCCTACCAACATATTAAAGTTGTTGTTAGCCAAAGAGTTCTCAATCAGAGGCAAAAAGTTTTGCCATTGAATAAGGGAAGTATCCTGAAACTCATCAATTAAAAAATGTTCGTATTTTTCTCCTACGCGTTCATAAATAAAAGGTACCGGACTTTTTAGTATAACGTTTGATATTTTTTTGTTAAACTCAGAAATAAGCATTTTGTTATTTTGTGATTTTATTTCATTAAAAGCTTTTTCTATTTCATTTAGCAAAGCAATAAGATATATGTTTTTATTTATAAGCTTAAACAAAGTATATTCATCCAAATGCTTTGTTATTTCTTCATAATAATTTTTTAAATCATCTTTAATATTATCAATTTGTTTGGATTGTCCAGTATCATTAGCATACCATTTATCATTGTCAATAGTATTTTTTACATTAGAATTTGGCTTTATTTTATCAAAATTTTTATTTTTTATATTTTCAAAATATTTTGCTATTCCTCTGGTTTTCATATAAAAGTCATTAGCAGATAAATTGTTGTTTTTTATTAAATCACAAGCTTTCTTTGCATGAGCATACATTTTTGTTTCAATATTTTTAATTTCATAATTTACTTGTTCTTTTATTTTTAAAAAGTCATTAATAGAAAATTGTTTTAGTTTTGTTATAAGATATTGAGCATGCTGATCTTCTTCAAGTATATATTTAGTAAAATCTTTCAGATTTTTTTCAATATTCCAGCTTTTTCCCTGTTTAATTTTTTCGCTCACAAAATCAGTTAATACTTTCGTTAAATTTTCGTTATTATCTGTATTCACATAGCTAAGTAACAGGTCAATAGATTGTAAAATCAGGTCTTCGGTATCAAGTTCAATTTCAGAATTTACAGGAATATTAAGGTCGTGAGTAAAAGTTCGTATAATTTTATAAACAAAACTATCTATTGTTCCTATTGAAAAATTATAATAATCGTGCAATATTGATTTAAGGACTTTTCCGGAGTTCTCGGATATTTCTTCTTCAGAGAGTTTTGTTTCTTTTTTCAAATCACATAATAAGGATTTATAAGCATTTGAGTGTGTGTCTTCTTTTGTTGACAGCATTTTCAGATAACCAAGCACTCTTTGTCTCATTTCATCAGCTGCTTTGTTTGTAAAAGTTATGGCAAGAACATTTCTGTATTTTTTTTGCTCAGGATTTTTGATAATAATTTTCAGATATTCTTTTACAAGAGTATATGTCTTACCAGAGCCGGCTGATGATTTATAAACAACAAAATTCATTTTAATATTTTTTTAAGCAAATGTAAATATTATTATAATATTTTTGATAATAAATTTATTTTTAGACTTATTAAAATTTTAACTAAAATGTATATTATTTTTGGAAAATTTTTCTTATATTTTTTAATTTTGTTTTAATTAAAAAATCCCGAAAGGGATTTAATTTTCA
>CAZOSY010000125.1:0-7918 GCA_964582565.1 uncultured Bacteroidales bacterium
AATTTATATTAGGATTTAAGTATTAACCTGTAAACTTTTTTTAGGACGAGACAAGCTTTCCTGCCCCAACGCACGGACAGATAGACGAAGAAGAGGAATAACGCAGGGTAACACAGGCTCAAAAACAAGTGGGCAGATAGTAGTAAATTGAATCATAAAGCATTAAATTTGCAATAGAGTAGCTTGAAACAGAAGTAGGTTAAAATGCCCACCAGTTTTTAGCCTAACCGTTAGGCACAAGCAGGGAAACGAAACATTAGTAAAACAACTCAAAAAAGAGAACAACTTCGTTACTGACAACGGAGAATTGAAAAAATGGGTTGTAATTAATAAAGCACAGAATTTTGATGCTGGACTGATTGAATTATTGCTTAATGAAAAAGAATTAAAAGAAAAATTTTTTCTGGACATAAAAGGCACTTTGGTATTCAATCAAAATTTATTTGTGCAGTTTTTGGAGCAAAAAAACTATCTAAACGATAGCTACACTCAATACAAAAATAAAGTTGGACTTACTATTGACGGAAAATACCTTAAACAACGCAATGAAGTTGCTTTGGTGTGGCCTTTTAAAGATTGTGTTTTAGAAGGAGGACAAAGCAGAGAAGAAGATAAACGAGAAGAAATATTTTTTAACGAAATATTGGCACAAGACGAAATTACCCAACTTTTAGAACCAAAAGTTTTAACCAATGCAAAGGTTTATAACAAAGACGGGGAACAAGAATTTAAAGGTTTTAGAAGAGATGCAGAACTTAACAAAAAAAGAGGGTTGCCAGAAAACACAATAACAGACAACCTAATTATTAAAGGCAACAACCTTTTGGCTTTGCACTCACTTAAAAAGGAGTTTGCAGGTAAAGTTAAGCTGATTTATATAGACCCGCCGTATAATACAGGCAATGATAGTTTCCAATACAATGACAATTTTAATGAAAGTAGCTGGCTTACTTTTATGAAAAACAGAATGGAAGCTGCTCGTGATTTATTATCTGATAAAGGTGTGATTTTCATACAATGTGATGATAACGAACAAGGATATTTAAAAATATTATTAGATGAAGTATTTAAACCACAAAATTTTGTAGAGACATTCATTTGGAAAAACACAGATAATGCACCTACTCTATCAAAAAAAACAAGAAAAAATATAGAATTTATTCATTGTTATGAAAAGTCAATTGATACATCAATTGGTTATGTAGGACGTGATAGTGACAATGATGATGCACCATTATTAAATAGTGGTAATCCAATAACAATTTTAGAATTTAAATCTGGAATTATAGAATTTAGAATCTCAGATGGAGAACATAAAAAGGGAAAGTTTGATAAAATAGAATTGTTAAACGATTTGAAAATCAAAAATGGCAAAAATGACAATACAATAAAACTCAAAGGTCGTTTTAAATGGCAACAATCATTTTTGGACACAGAGATTGAAAACGGAACATATTTTTTAATTAAATCAAATAAGTTTTCAATTAGGTACCAGCGTAAAATAGCGTCTAATATGGCACCAGACAAATTGATTGATGAAACTTATCTATCAAAAGCAATTGGAGTTGAAACAAATGAAGATTCTAAAAAACATATTGATTCTTTAAAATTAAAATTTAACTCATATCCTAAACCTGAAACTTTAATAGGTTTCTTAATAAAGGCAGTTACAAAAGAAAACGACATTGTACTCGATTATTATCTCGGAAGTGGAACAACAGCTTCAACCGCCCACAAAATGAGTAGGCAATATATAGGAATTGAGCAAATGAATTATATTGAAACCGTTGTAGCTAAAAGATTAAAAAGGGTAATTGATGGTGAGCAAGGTGGAATATCAAAAGCAGTGAATTGGGAAAAAGGAGGCTCATTCACCTATTTTGAACTCAAAAAATACAATCAAACCTTTATTGAACAAATCGAAGAAGCTAAAGCAACAAAAAAAATATTGGAAATTTGGGAGCAGATGAAAGCAAAATCTTTCCTAAACTACAATGTTGATATACAAAAACACGATGAGCATATAGAGGATTTTAAAAAGTTAGAATTAAAACAACAAAAAGAACATTTAATTGAATTATTAGATAAAAATCAATTGTATGTAAACCTTTCTTCAATAAACGACAAAGATTTTGAAGTAAGCAAAGAAGAAAAACAAGTAACCAACGATTTTTACCAAATAGAAAAGTAGGCACTATGGCATTTTTATATAGCATATTCGATAACCCTTTTGCAAGAAAGGCTCTTGAACAGGTAGCTGTTCCTAATTACATTTCAGATAATTTAAAATATGATATTCGACCTTATCAAGATGAATCATTTAAAAGATACATATATTCGGATTTAGAAGATTTTGAAGGCAAGCCAAGCAAACCTTATCATTTGCTTTACAATATGGCAACTGGTAGTGGTAAAACATTGATAATGGCTGGTTTGATGCTTTACTTATATGAAAAAGGTTATCGCAACTTTTTGTTTTTTGTAAACTCAAACAATATTATCAATAAAACCAAAGACAATTTTTTAAATCCGCAAGCATCAAAATATCTGTTCAGTAAAAAAATAGTGGTTGATGGCAAAGAAGTTTTGATTAAAGAAGTTGCCAATTTTGAAGAAGCAGACGAACAAAACATCAATATCAATTTTACAACTATTCAACAACTTCATATTGACTTAAACAAGACCAAAGAAAACAGTGTTACTTATGAAGATTTTAAGGATAAAAAGATTGTTCTCATAGCAGATGAAGCTCATCATTTAAGCTCTGCAACAAGAAATAACGGAAATTTATTTGGAAGTTGGGAAGGAACGGTAATGGAAATTCTAAAACAGAATTTTAATAATATTCTATTAGAATTTACTGCTACATTAGATTATGAAAGCAGAGAAATTGCGGAGAAATACCAAGATAAAGTAATTTTCAGATATGACCTTGCCCAATTTAGATTAGACGGATATTCAAAAGAGATAAATTTAATTCGCTCGCTTTATGATGAGAAAGACAGAATTATTCAAGCATTGATTTTAAATTTATTTCGTCAAGAATTGGCAATTTCAAAGAGTATTAACTTAAAGCCGGTAATTCTTTTTAAAGCCAAAAGAACCATTAAAGAATCTGAACAAAACAAAGCTAATTTTCATAAATTAATTGATGATTTTTCTGCAGAAATGGTTGAAAATATCAAAAAGACTTCAACCGTTTCCATTGTTCAAAAAGCATTTGCCTTTTTTGAGATAATCAGAATGTCTTATGGCGAAATAGCAAGACGAATACAAGCAAATTTCAAAGAAGAAAACTGTATAAGTGCCAACAATGACAAAGAAGCTGAATCAAATCAAATCAGACTGAACACATTGGAAGATGAAAATAATCCTATCAGAGCGGTTTTTGCAGTACAAAAATTAAATGAGGGCTGGGATGTATTAAACCTTTTTGATATTGTTCGCTTGTATGAAGGTCGTGATGGCCGGGCAGGCAATCCAGGGAAAACAACAATTTCAGAGGCTCAACTTATTGGTAGAGGAGCAAGATATTTTCCTTTTGCATTAGAAGAAGGTCAAGACCTATACACCCGAAAATATGATGATAATATTTCCAATGATTTAAAAATACTGGAAGAGCTTTATTATCATACCAAAGAAGATAACCGGTATATTTCAGAATTGAAAAAGGTATTGGTTGAATTCGGTATTTATGAAGATGAAGACAAACTGGAAACCAAACAACTTACGTTAAAATTAGATTTTAAAAAAACTGATTTTTATAAAACAGGTAAAGTTGTTTTTAACAAGAAAGTAGAGAAAAGTTACAACAATGTAAAATCATTTACTGATTTGGGAGTAAAGAAAACAAATTACCAACATACATTATCTTCCGGTATAGGAAAAATGACAAGTGCTTTTAACTTTATAGAAAGTCCTGTTTCTGACATAGAAATTCAAAAACAAAAAGACATTGCATCGCTGGAAATACCAAAACACATAATCCGTTTTGCCTTGTCTCAAAATCCGTTTTTCTATTTCAATAGTTTATTACGGTATTTCCCCAATATTGAATCGTTATCTCACTTTATTAAAAGTGTCGATTACTTTGGAGGTTTGGAAATAACATTCAAAGGAACGCAAACAAGATTAAAGAATATTTTAAATTTTGATTACTTAATGGCTTTGCAAGGATTATTGCAAACTATTGAAGCAGAAATTAAATCTAATTTAACAGAATATGAAGGTTCCAATTATATCAATAAATACATTCGCGAAGTATTTAAAGACAAAGAAATAAAAGTTTACAAAGACAGCGAACGAGCAGACGGACAAGAAAGTTTGGTTGCAAATGAACCTTGGTATGTTTACAATGCAAATTACGGTACAAGTGAAGAAAAGAGATTTGTTGAAATGTTTGCAAAACGATTTAAAAAATTAAAACAAAATTTTGATAATATCTATTTGATACGAAACGAAAGAGAATTAAAAATATATGACAAATTAGGCAGAGCTTTTGAGCCGGATTTTGTTTTGTTCTGCAAACAAAAATTGGGTAAAGAATTGATATATCAAGTTTTCATTGAACCAAAAGGAAACTATTTGAAAGCTTATGACAAATGGAAAGAGGACTTTTTAAAAGAAATTAGAGAAGAAAAAAAGGTTCTTGCCATTGATTCAGATAAATATTTAATAACAGGTGTTCCTTTTTACAATAACGAAAATGAAAATGAATTTAAGAAAACATTGGAGGACACATTGAATGTATAAGCAAACGGAAAGAAAGATTAATTGGAAAAGAAGTTTAAAGTAGTGGCAGGATTTTCAGAATAGTAAATAAAAAAATTTATACAATAAAATTTTCAAAACAAGATATGAATAAATTAAAAGTAGAATTAGAGAATTGTTACGGTATTAAGAAATTAAATTACGATTTTGATTTCACTGTAAAACCTACATACGCCATTTATGCACCAAATGGAATTATGAAAACCTCTCTTGCTAAAACATTTTTGGATTTAAGTAATGACCAAGCATCGCATGATTCAATCTTTAAAGAGAGAAAAAATGTAAGAAATATAAGTGATGAAACCAACACAGAAATTAACAAGGAAAAGGTTTTTGTTATTTTACCTTATGCTCAAGAGTACAAGTCAAAAAAAATCTCAACATTGCTGGTAAATAAAGAACTAAAAGAAAAATACGAAAACATTCATACTGATATTAACGAGAAAAAAGAAATTTTAATTAAAGAATTAAAAACACTTACTGGAATAAAAAAAGGAATTGAAGAAACTTTGTCCAATGACTTCACATATACACCAAAAGAATTTTTCAAATCAATTCTTCGGCTTAAAACAGAAGTTTTAGACAAAACCGAACCAGCATTTGAAAACATTATTTATCAGAAAATATTTAATGATAAAGTGGTGGCATTTCTTGAAACAAAAGATTTTAAAACAAAACTCGCAGAATATATTTCAAAATACAATGAGTTAATTGATTCCTCTACATATTTCAAAAAAGGAATTTTCAATCATAATAATGCTTCTACAATTGCAAAGAACTTAAAAGATAATGGGTTTTTTAAAGCAAATCATTCTGTTTCTCTTAACGCAAAAGAAAAAAATAGAATGATAACAACAGAGTCCGAATTAGAAGAAGTGATTAAGCAAGAGAAGGACAGTATTCTTAAAAATCCTGATTTAGTAAAAGCATTTGAGGCAATAGACACCGCAATAACAAAAAATCAAGAGTTAAGAAGTTTTAGAGATTACATAGAAACAAACTCATCCATACTACCTGAATTGTTGAACTTAAACGCACTAAAACAAAAACTTTGGATTTCTTATCTAAAAAGAAATATTGAAGCATATAAAACATTGGAATCAGAATACAGCAATGGTCAAAAGGAAATTGAAAAAATTGTTGCCGAAGCAAAAAAACAAAAAACACAATGGATAAATGTAATTGATGAATTTAATAAAAGATTTTTCGTTCCATTTAAATTGTCAGTGGATAATCAGGAAGATGTCATTTTAAAAAGTGAATTACCCAGTATTAAATTTGACTTTAAAGATTTTGCTGATTCAACTCCTATTGAAGAAGTAGAATTATTTAAAGTTTTAAGCAGTGGTGAATTAAGAGCATTATACATCTTAAATATTATTTTTGAAGTAGAAGCCCGTAAAGAAAGTAAGCAAGAAACACTATTTGTAGTGGATGATATTGCAGATTCTTTTGACTATAAAAACAAGTATGCTATCATAGAATATTTAAAAGACATTTCTAATGAAGGTATTTTTAAGCAAATAATCCTTACTCACAACTTTGACTTTTATAGAACTGTGTGCGGTAGGTTGGATATGAAACGAAAAAATAAACTTAATACTATACGAACAAAGGATGGAATTAAGTTGGTTGAGGAGAAGTATCAGAACAACCCTTTTGACCATTGGAAAAATGAATTTCATAAGGTAGACAAAGAATCAATGTTAATTGCCTCAATTCCTTTTGTTCGTAATATTGCAGAATACTCTGGATATGCTAACAATTTATTAAAATTGACTTCACTTTTACATATTAAAGAGGATACTAAAACTATCACAATTGCTAATCTTCAAGTTATTTTCATAGACATTTTAAAAGATAAAAGCACTTTGGTATTAAGCAACGAGGGTAAAATTGTGCTTGATTTAATTTATGAAATTGCTGATACAATTTTGATTGATACCTCTGAAATAATTGATTTAGAAAATAAAATTGTTCTTGCGATAGCCATTCGTTTGAAAGCAGAAGAATTTATGATAACAAAAATTAATAATGATGTTTTTTGGAAAGGCATTACAACACATCAAACTTTTGCTTTGATAGAAAAATACAAAAATGATTTTTCAGCAGAAGCAGCGAATATCGCGTTATTAGAACAAGTAAATTTAATGACACCTGAAAATATTCATTTGAATTCATTTATGTATGAGCCAATATTGGATATGTCAAATGACCACTTGAAACTATTATACCAAGACATCAAAAAATTGAAGTAAAAATATTACTCAAAAAATGGTTGGATAAGACCCAATTCAAACACTGACAGATACGATTCAACGGCTACCGAACCCAATTCATCGACTGACAGATGCAATTATGGCAAGATTCAATTCAACGATAGAAAGTTGCAATTCTGACACATTCGGACATCATTCAACAAAAAAACAGAACAAAAGAAAAGCCCACCGCAGCAGCCACATACATTTGCAATTTCGCTCAATGCCATCCCGCAAACCAAAAAATTGCAAAAGAATGTAGCTGCTCGCACCAAAGAAAAACCCCCTCAAAAAAAACAAAATATTTTTGGTCTGTAGAATTAAAATACCGTCATTGCGTTGGTCAGAAATTTGCCCTACAGTTTATAACAGGCGGTCATAGGTAATTGCCTGCTTTGGTAGTATTTGAAAAGTTTATTACTTTTGCAAAGGTATTATATTTGCGGATGGGATGGATCTATTAATACGGCAACTACTCATACCACCACCGTCAACCAAAAGAAACGAAAAAATTAACTTTGACAAATAAGGATTTAAAAAGTGCGGAGTATTATACAAGGATTACTCACAATATTATTTATTTTCAAAGGTGTCATTTTAGTGTCTGTCAATATATACGCAACAGGTGCTTTGTAACCTGTCGGGTATTCTGCATTCCAAAGCTAATAAAATTTTAGGGGAGTTCTAATAATTGGTTTTGTATATGAAAGTGAGCGAAAAATATCAGTATGAGGCGGAGGGTAAAATATTCCGCAGGCATAGCCATAGCTATGGTGAGGAAAGATTTTGCCCGATAACGAAATAATGCTCTTTTGCAGCCACTTGTAATAAAAAGTAATGGTTGAGGTTGCAATAAAGATGCTCCACTTATTATCTTTATTTTTTGGAAA
>CAZOSY010000126.1:0-7910 GCA_964582565.1 uncultured Bacteroidales bacterium
TTTTTTAAAATGTTAAAGGTTATAATTTTAACATAACATTATAGTCATTGATTGTTATTAATAATTAACAATTGAAATGTTTATTTAAAGGGGAGTTCTAATAATTACTTTTTATTACAAGTGGCTGCAAAATATCATTATTTCGTTATCGGGCAAAATCTTTCCTCACCATAGCTATGGCTATGCCTGCGGAATATTTTACCCTCCGCCTCATACTGATATTTTTCGCTCACTTTCATATACAAAACCAATTATTAGAACTCCCCTAAAGATAATAAAGAAAAGGGGAAATTATTTTATTTTTTTATTTTTTTTAAATATGCTGTCAAACTTCATTTTTATAACACCACAAGCAGCTTCTTTAAAAATAGTTTTATTCATTTTTGATTCACCAAATTTTCTATCAGTAAAGATTATAGGTATTTCAACAATATTAAATCCTAATTTCCATGCTGTAAATTTCATTTCAATTTGAAAAGCATATCCTTTAAATTTAATTGCATCAAGGTTGATTGTTTCTAATACCTTTTTTTTGTAGCAGACAAAACCTGCGGTAGTATCTTTTATTTTCATTCCTGTAAAAAAACGGACATAAGCAGAAGCATAATAAGACATAATAACGCGCTTCATTGGCCAATTTACAACATTAGCACCGGAAATATATCTGGATCCTATAGCTAAATCAGCATTATTATTTGCACAAGCATTATAGAGTTTTATTAAATCATCAGGGTTATGAGAAAAGTCAGCATCCATCTCAAAAATATATTCATATTTTCTTTTTAATGCCCATTTAAAACCATGTATATATGCTGTTCCTAATCCTAATTTTCCTTCTCGTTTTTCAAGAAATAAGCGGTCAGGAAATTGTTTTATCAAAAGTTCTGCTATTTCTGCTGTGCCATCCGGAGAGTTATCATCAACAACAAGTATATCAAAGACCTTATCAAGCGAGAAGATTTTTAATATAATCTTTTCTATATTTTCTTTTTCCTTGTAAGTTGGTATAATTATTAAGCTATCCGACACAATAGTATTTATTATTTAGATGTAAAATTAAAACTTTTTTGTATCTATTTGGCAATATAAACGTTACAAATTTATAAATTTGAGACAAAGATATTAATTTTCAGTAATAATTATCTTTTTGTTGATAAGTTTATTTTTTGTTTTTATTGTAATAAAATAAATTCCTGGTTTATAGTTTGATGTATTTATCTGAACAGAATTGTCATTAATAATTTCATCAAATACAATCTGACCAATAAAATTATAAATTTTAATATTTTCAATTTTATCAGATATTTTAATATTTATTAAATCTTTTGATGGATTAGGATATACATTGATATTATTATTCTGCAGATTATTTTCTTTTATACCCAAACTATAAAAATCTATGTAATTGACAAAGTTGATACTGTCAATAAAAGGGTTTCTATTATTTTGCAAAGAATATATATAATCGTTTCTTGCTATTTCCCAATTGTCAGGAGTGTCTTGGAAGTTCCATGTTTTAAGGATACTTTGGTCTTGGTTTGATGGCAGGTTCCATACATTATCATTTACACTGTTATAGCATATACACATATAAAACATTGCTCTGGCAGCATCTCCTTTATGTTCATCTCTTGGTTCATACACAGTATTGCCATCAATATCAGTGCCTAATTTACCGTCAAGATATTGATAAGTTACATTTTCAACTATTCCCAAAGGATGATTACTTCTTTTTGCGTTTGCATTGGTATAAAGTGTGGGGAATAGATTATAAAGGTCGGAATATTCTTCTGAGTCCTCAAATCCTGTTTCACTGTTTGTTGGCATCCAGCTTTGGCATAATGTATGTTCGCGGCTCATTTCTCCTGTTGACCACCAGCTAAAAGGTTGTGTATAAAGATAATTATCTCCTGTATAAACACATGTAACAATTTTTTGTCCTCCTGTTGTATCTCTTGATTCAAAAACATTTATCATATCATCATCATACAAGCTATACCATATTTGAGTATGAGGATAAATTTTGTTATGTAAGTCCTGTAAAAATGTAGGGCTTGATGTAGAGATTCCGTCATAATAACTTCCAATCATTGCATCAGAAGTTGTAACAGATGAGCTTAGAGGGTTATCTGTAAGGTAATTTTCAAATCCTTCCGGTCCGTCAAAAGAAAAGATTTTAAAATAATAACTGGTATTAGCAATTATATTATTGGGTTTTAGTGTGTTAGCAGAGCCAATATATATTACCTGAGCAGAACCTATATAATCGCCTTTTACATAAGTTGTTCCGTCAACAGGCAAATCTGTAATATCAGTTTCTTTTTGTTTTAAAACAATATAATATTCAGGAGAGGGAGTTGCATCATCAAAAGATACATTAAAAGTATATGATTTCACATTTAAGAAAGTAAGGTTTGTAGGTTGTGCTGTTGGCTCTGTGGCAAAGCTGTCGGCAATAGCATATATATTGATTATATAAGGATTTTCATTAGAGTCGTTATTTTCAATATTTATTGTAGCAAATTCAGAGCCGGAGCCAGTTGGTGTGAAATAAAGATAAAAGTATGAAGAATCTAAAGCGTTGATTGCAGAAGGCATAGAGTCAATGCTAAAGTCAGCAGAATCAATACCTGTAATAGTATAATTTGTGATATACATAACAGAGTCAGTTCCTATATTTTCTATTGTAAAAGCAGTAGTAGAGTCATTTCCAATAGTAAATGTTGAGCCGCTAATAATGTTATAATTTTCTTGTTTTATATTTATTTCAGCGTCAGGGGTTGGAGGTCCCGGTAATAGTTCAATATCGTCAAGAGCAATGTTGCCTGATACTTTGTTTGTATAATAAAAGCGGACATATCTTGAAGAATAATCAACAGTATCAATAATTTTTTCCCAACTGGTATTTGGGCTTGTAATTGTTCTAACATTAGTCCAGTCAGTGCCATTAACAGATTCCTGTATATCGAATTGTCCGCCGGAAAAAGATGCTCCTTTTAGCCAGTATGATAGCTGACCTGCCGGCTCAGAAAAATATATTTGTACCAAGCTGTTTCCTGCTGTTGCAAGGTCATAGTTATGTAATTTGCATGATGGAATAGTATTAGAGAAAATTGTTGTGTAAAGGTCTGTATTATTTTGACTCCATCCGTTTGGATATGGGTCAAGAAAACTGTAAGAAGTTGGTAAACTTGTTTGTCCAAATGCTATTGCTATTCCTACAAAAAGGAATAAGAGATTTAGTAATGTTTTTTTCATAGTTTTATATTTTAAATTTAAAGTAATTTATATTATTAGTCATTAATTAAATAGTCATTCTTAGTCATTTGTCTTCGCCGTCATTAATAGTCATTATTTCATTAGCAATTTAGCAATTTAACAATATTTTTTGCTTATAATCATTCTTCTTGTTTTTTTAACTCTTACAGGTTTTTTCCGCCTCAGGCGGATCAGATTATCCGTCTTTTCATATTTTTAAGAATAATTAAAAAGTAAATTTCACAGAAGTATTAAATCGTCTTCCGAGACCAAAGAATACTGCTGCTGATTGTGCGTCAAAAGAGTCAGTTGTTTGTCCTGTATATTGGTCATTATTTCTTGCGTCAGAAATATATTCTTTATCCAAAGCATTTAATATACTGGCTCTTATATCAATTTTGATTTTTTTGAATTTTATATGATAACCTGCGTGTAAGTCAACCAAAAAATAATTAGGTATTTTCCAAGAGTCCTTTGAGTTGCCATCTGCATCAAGAGAGTTAGACGTTCCGTCTAATGTTATTGGGTCAAAGTCGGCATAATAATTTGAAAAATAAGTAACGCCTCCATTGATATATAAACCTTTTATTATTTCCCATCTTATACTTTCTCTATATTGAAATTGTGCTGCATCGCCTACATGAACACCTTTGGCATTAAAATATTGAATTTTCACCAAATTTTGATTATCATCATAAATTCTTAGAGAGTCCTCTGATGTCCATAACCAGTTTCCAACAGATAATAATCTTTGCCATATAACATTATCGCCTAATTTGTGAGCAAATTCTATTTCAACACCTTTATGAAAAGCGTTCATACCATTTATATTAACGCTGTAAGGTTCTTCGTCTATTGTAATAGTAACAGGAAAATCTGATGGTTTATTTTCCCATTCAGTAATATATCCATTAACATTTAAAGTTATTTTTGGAGAATAATAGCTATATCCTAATTCAAGACCTTTTATTTTTTCATTTTTCAAATCTCTAAACAGAGTATTATTTTTATCATATACAGTATTAAATTTTGGAGCAACAGACAGATATCCTAAATTTACAAAAACATTTGAGCCCTTACTTATGTTATAGTTTAATCCGCCTTTAGCAGTAAATCCCGGGAGCCATTTCCATTTAGTTGAATTCTTTTTTAATCCTGAAGAATTTCTTGTATAAGTATTACCTTTATATAGAATAGCATCGTTATAACCAATTTCCAGTATAGTATCTTCAACAGATAATTGTTTTTTCAGAAAATAATCAATTCTTTTATATCCGCTATAAGCTGTAGTTAAGTTAACAAAAGCAGATAAGTTTCCATTTTTATATTTAGTTTGAGTAAATATTCCGCCCCATCTTACTAATCCATCGTTGTGATAGCTTATTTTATCTCCTTCGCGTTTAACTTTTGATTCCTGGTTTTTATCATTTTCATCAACAGCATAATCACCGCCAAGTAGGTCATAAACTTCTCTGTAATGTTCACCTTTATAGCTTCTAATGTCAACACCTCCGGAAAAATCAAAATTTTTATTTATTTTGTAATTTGCTGTTGACAGAAATCCATACCAGAAGTGGTTGTTAATACTAGTTCTTAAATACTGACTTGATTTATGTTCGCTAGGGCTAATGGAAGCATCTATGGAGTAAGGACCATAAGCATTAGCATCATAGAATTTTTGAAAATCTATTTGTCCATCTTTATCAAGGCTGGCATCTGTTATAGAATTTTTGGCACCTGTGCCGCCGCCGTTGCCAATTGACAAATAGGCAATATTAGATATATAAAGTTTATCATTAACGTTCCAAAAATCTCTTAAACTAAACACAGGTTTATAATAATAATTTAATCTTTCGCTTAGTTCTTTTTTTTCAGCATGAATAGTATCGGTATTTTCCATTTTATATCTTTCAATATATCCCCAGTGTTGATTATATTTTATACCTCTGTCAATAAGTCCTGTTGTATCAACGCCAAGGTTAGCAGCATATTTTTTATCAAAATTTGCTATTGATTTTTTATAAGAACGTTGAGCGTGTTTTTGAGGAGCGCCCATAGCTGATATACTGATAAGATGTTTTTTTAGTTTTTTATCAATTTTCAGAAAGTAAAAATATCCCCGTGTATAAGTTTGGTCAACCCAGCCATTTCCTCTTTTATATGAGCCGGCAAAAGTAACACTCCAGTCGTTTTTTAACTTTCCTGTTGTTAATCCAAGTGATGTTCTTAAAAATCCATTGCTACCCACTTCTTGTTTAACAGTTATTTTCTTTTTGTTTTCAATGCCTTTTGTTATAATATTCATTGTTCCTCCAACAGAAGGGATAGCTAATTTTGAAGCGCCGAGACCTCTTTGTACCTGAATAGATCTTGTAACAGCATCTAAACCAAACCAGTTGGACCAATATACCCAGCCATTTTCCATGTCATTGACAGGAATACCGTCAAGCATTACAGCTAAATTTCGTTGATTAAATCCTCTTATATTTATTCTTGAATCTCCGTCGCCACCACCTTGTTGTGTAGCATAGACGCCCGGTGTTGTATTTAAAATCATAGGTATATCCTGAGAAGCAAGTTCCTCATCAATTTTTGCCGGCAGAACAGTAGTAAAAGCAACCGGTGTTTCTCTTGTTTTAGCAATATCAGCAACAACATCAACTTCTGTAAGAGTTATAGTTTTAAGATTAAAATTAGCTATAACAGTATTATCAGATATTTTTATTTTTTTTGTAATAGTTTTATATCCAATATAAGAAACGTTAATATTATAATCACCGTTATCTATTGAGATAGAGTAGTTTCCATTAATGTCAGTTGTAGTTCCTTTTGATGGGGCATATAAGATGTTTGCACCAATTAAAGTTTCGCCTGTGCTGGCATCTTTAACAACACCTTTAACAGTTCCTTTTTGGGCAAAAAGATATGTTGAAAATAAAGTAAAGATAAAAAAGATAAAAATTTTTACTTTCATACATTAATTTTTTTGTATAAATTATTGTAATACCGAACCGCTTTCAACTAAGCGAAAATAAATTTTCGCAAGTTTCAGTCGTTCGGCATTAACTCAACCAAACTATCAAAATGATATTCATCTGCCTTGGGCAGATAGAGGTTTCGTATAATTTATATATAAAAAGTTATTTGACAGATGATAACTGAATAAACACTTACTTTATGAACAGACACTAATTAATAATAATTTTTTTGATAATAGTATTTTTACTGGTAAAAGTAACTTTAACAAGATAAACGCCAGTATTAAATTTGTTTAGTTTAATATTTATATTTTTAGTTTTTTGTTTAAAATTTTTATAAAATATAATTTGTCCTGATATGTTTGATATTTCAATTAAGTTAATATCTGAAGTTGCTTTCAGATAGAAATTATTATCAGATACAGGATTTGGATAAAAAGAGAAATTATCAGTATTTTTTATTTCACTAATTGATTGTGGGTTGCATTCACAATCATGTGCGCCTAAGTTTGTCCATGTATTTTCTGATAAAGAATCCCATTCTAATGTAACATTGAACAAAGAAGGATTTGTTATAACGCCTTGTTTTATGGTAGATTTACGGAGTAATGTATGATTTTTTGTCCACCATGGTCCACCGTTTGCATCAGTATATGCGGCAGTTGCATCATCTGTCCATGATTCACCTGGGTCTTCGCCTATTTTGCCAAAGATATCTATATCTGTCCATGTTCCACCATTATTTTTCTGTAAAGACAGAGCATCATTGCCATTAAAGTTCATTACATTATTTACAGTATAGCTAGTGCAGCAAAAGGTGTCAGCATAAGTTTGAAGTTCAGCAAAAACAGCAGTGTCTTGTCCTATAGCAGTTGTATCTCTTCTGTCAAGAATAATTACAAATACATCATGTGCTGCAATGGTCCCGGCTAAAAATAAAGTTTTATCAGATTCCTGGTCAGAGGTAGTAGAGCCATTTGACCAGCGGATTAATCTGTAATTTGACATATCAACAGGCACGTCAGTAGGATTATACAGTTCAAGAGCTTTGTTGTTGTAATTACCTTCATCATATTCTGATATAAACAAGTCAGAACAATCTTGGGCTTTTAAGAAACTAACAATAAATAGTATTGCTGTTAACAGTAAAAATTTTTTCATAGTTTTTTAAGATTTAAAAGATTTAAAAGATTTTTAAGATTTTTAAGATTTATTAATAGTAAAAATGCAAAATTACACAAAAAATTATTATATACAGAAAAATTTAAAGTTTCCTAAAATTAGCAAGTATCCGACTAAGGCGGAGTATCTAAAAAAGTAATAACCACAAAGAGCACCAAGAACTCACAAAGGACACAAATTCATAGTGAACTTAGTGAGAACCTTTGTGTACCTTGTGGTAAAAAAATAGTTTATTTACCGCCATAATTTATTTTAGTTTTTTTATTTCTAACAACTTGATATTTAGCTAATTATACATTTAATACAAAAATAAAAAACTCATTAGAAAATCACTGGACTTATCGGGAATTTAACGGGATAAATATAATCAGTAACAAAAAAACAAACTTGCTAATTTTAGCAGTTTAAAAAAATATAAAATCTTGATAGGAATCGCGGTTAAATTTTATTTTTACATTATATATTGAACGTTCTATATTTTATTATTCATTT